>JBGCEA010000070.1:0-5262 GCA_045105915.1 Nitratireductor sp. | reverse complement strand
GCAAATGCTATAATTGCAGTGTTTTTGATGAATGCGTTTGTCATAATTTTATCCTTTGTTTTGTTTTCTTCAGTTTGTTTGTTGCTTGATTAATTACAAAATTACCAAAGGGGATATGTGCATTATATCACACATTGATTTTGAGTGAGATTCCTCAACTACGCTTGTGTAAATGCAGCATACAATCGTAACGGCTCTTACGAAGCTCAGATGAGTGCTTTTGAGGCTGTTGCATTTTTTGCATATATCAGTGTCTTTTTTAGCAGTATGCGGCAACGGCTATATTTCATAGTCTTTAGGTGTCTTGCAGGGGTGTTTGATTTTCAAAAATTACTTCCATGGACAGCATTTGGGTTTTTGCAAACACGCCCGCGAAAACCCAGATGCCACGATATTAATTCGAAGGTCTGGCTCAAAGGAACAACAGATGATGAAATTTACAAGAAGAGCGATTTTGGCAACGGCAACTTTTGCACTCGCTTCAACAACCATGTTGAGCTCAAGTTATGCCGAAATGCTAGACGTTGAAAAAGATGAGCTTAAGCTTGGCTTTATCAAGCTAACCGATATGGCGCCTTTGGCTATTGCGTATGAAAAAGGTTATTTCGAAGATGAGGGCCTTTTTGTAACTCTAGAGCCGCAGGCAAACTGGAAAGTTTTGCTAGATAGAGTAATTACAGGCGAATTGGATGGCGCGCATATGCTGGCAGGCCAGCCACTTGCTGCCACAATTGGCTTTGGTACCAAGGCTCATATTGTTACTCCGTTTTCAATGGATCTAAATGGTAATGGTATTACGGTTTCCAATGAAGTTTGGGAGTTGATGAAACCACATCTTGAAGTTGGCGCAGATGGTAAAATTGTTCACCCAATCAAAGCTGATTCATTAAAGAAGGTAGTTGATAACTTTAAAGATGAAGGCCGCCCGTTTAACATGGGTATGGTTTTTCCAGTATCAACGCACAATTATGAATTACGCTACTGGCTAGCGTCTGGTGGCATTCACCCTGGTTTTTATTCTGCGGGCGATGTTTCGGGGCAAATTTCTGCAGACGCCTTATTATCAGTAACGCCGCCACCACAAATGCCAGCGACTTTAGAAGCTGGAACGATTGATGGATATTGTGTTGGTGAGCCATGGAATCAGGCTGCTGTTTTCAAAGGCATTGGTGTTCCAGTTATTACCGATTATGAAATTTGGAAAAATAACCCAGAGAAAGTTTTCGGTCTTTCTAAAGAGTTCACGCAGAAAAATCCAAATACAACACTTGCACTGACCAAAGCTTTAATTAGAGCTGCAAAATGGCTTGATGAAAACGATAATGCCAATCGTGAAGAGGCTGTAGAAATTCTTGCACGTTCAGAATATGTTGGCGCAGATGCAGAAGTTATCGCAAACTCTATGACGGGTACCTTTGAATATGAAAAAGGTGACAAGCGCGATGTTCCAGATTTCAATGTGTTCTATCGCTATTTTGCTACCTACCCATATTACTCTGATGCGGTTTGGTACCTTTCGCAAATGCGTCGTTGGGGGCAGATCACAGAAGCTAAGTCTGATGAGTGGTTCGATGAAACTGCAAAATCAGTTTACCTGCCAGACATTTATCTCAAAGCAGCAAAAATGCTTGTTGAAGAAGGGCACGTAGAAAAAGCCGACTTCCCTTGGGATACAGATGGCTACCGTGCGCCAACGCCTTCTGAAGATATCATTGATGGCATTGCCTATGATGGCAAGAAGCCAAATGACTATCTCAATAGTCTTACAATTGGTTTGAAAGGCGATGAAGTCGCTGGTGGCTAAATACGATTAAATTTTAGTCCGGGCTAACACTTTTAGCCCGGACTTTTTTGAGTTTTTGAAGAAAGGTTTTCACATGTCTAATGCTACTCAGGTTGCGCCAACAGTTTTATCGGGTAGAGAAAAAGTCTTCTCTGCAATTACCAAAGCAAGCGGCTGGCTAGAAGCGCTCGGCTTTTCTTGGTTGGTGCCAATTCTACGCATGATCGCTGGTGATAGCCCACGCACGCAATTGAATGAGTTGCGTCAGGTTTTGCTCATTCCTTTATTAGGTATTATGGCCTTTCTTTTAGCGTGGGCAGTTCTTGCACCCCAAGTTCAAACGTCGCTGGGCGCTGTGCCTGGTCCAATACAGGTATTTGAACAAGGCGGTGCGCTTTGGAAAGATCATGTTAGAGAACGTGATAAAGCCGCAGCTTTTTATGAGCGCCAAGATAAGCGTAATGAAAAGTTGATTACTAATGGTAAAGAAGCGAAATTTAGAAACTATACTGGTAAGCCAACTTATATTGATCAAATCGTAACTTCGTTATTTACGGTTGGTCTTGGTTTTTTAATAGCAACCGTTATTGCTGTACCTTTAGGCATTGCTTCTGGTTTGTCGAAATCATTTAACGGTGCAATCAACCCATTAATTCAGATTTTCAAACCGGTATCGCCATTGGCTTGGTTGCCAATTGTTACCATGATTATTTCAGCCACCTATGCGACGCCATTTGAGTGGATGCCAAAATCACTGCTAATCTCTGCTGTCACAGTTACCCTTTGCTCTATGTGGCCAACCTTGATTAATACAGCTCTAGGTGTTGCTTCAGTTGATCAAGATCTAATGAATGTGGGCCGTGTTTTACAATTGCCAACAGCAAAAACAATCACGCAAGTGGTTTTCCCATCGTCGCTTCCGCTTATCTTTACTGGTCTGCGTTTGTCTTTGGGTGTTGGCTGGATGGTTTTGATTGCTGCAGAAATGTTGGCGCAAAATCCAGGTCTTGGAAAATTTGTATGGGATGAATTCCAAAATGGTTCATCACAATCCTTAGCAAAAATCATGTTTGCAGTACTAACCATTGGTATCATTGGCTTTATGCTGGATAGACTGATGTTCGCATTGCAACGTGCATTTACTTTCTCTGCAAATCGATAGGATTAGTGTGATGAGCTTTCTAGAAATATCTTCACTGTCTAAATCCTATGGTGAAGGTGATAAAAAAGTAGAAATACTGAGTGATATCAACTTGAAAGTTAAGGAGGGCGAATTTGTAGCCATCGTTGGATTTTCAGGCTCAGGCAAAACAACGCTCATATCTGCTCTTGCTGGTTTGATAAAGCCAGACAAAGGCGGTGTGATCTTCAAGAATAAACAGATTGATGGTCCTGGCCCAGAACGCGGCGTTGTTTTTCAAAACTACTCGTTAATGCCATGGATGAGTGTGGCTGGTAATGTTGCTTTGGCGGTTGATCAAGTTCTGCACGAAAAAACAAAAGAAGAAAGAAAACAAACGGTCGATAAATATATCGAGATGGTTGGACTTTCGCACGCTAAAGATCGTAAACCGTCTGAGTTATCGGGCGGCATGCGCCAGCGTGTTTCTGTAGCAAGGGCTTTGGCTACACAGCCCGAAGTGCTTTTGCTAGATGAGCCGCTTTCTGCGCTTGATGCTTTGACTAGATCAAAGCTGCAAGATGAGTTTGCGGACATTTGCGAAAAAGAAAAAAAGACCATCATCTTAATTACCAATGATGTTGATGAAGCGATTTTATTAGCCGATAGAATTATACCGCTAACGGTTGGTCCAAAGGCAACGCTTGGCCCCGAATTTAAGGTTGATATTCCACGCCCAAGAGACAGAGCTGAAATGAATTCGAATGAAGAGTTCATAAGTTTGCGTAGTCAAATTACTAGCTACTTGATGGAAATTGGCGCAACGCGTAATGCGGGCAGTGAACGCGATATTGTTCTTCCCAATATTGTTCCAATTCAGCCAAAAGCGTATGTAGATGCTGCACAAAGTGGGCGTGATGAGAAGTTTTTAGAATTCAGCCAACTCAAAAAAGTATATCCAACACCAAAAGGTCCTCTAACTGTTGTTGATGGTTATGAGATGAAAATGAACAAGGGCGAGTTCGTTACGCTCATAGGCCATTCAGGTTGTGGCAAGTCTACAGTGCTTTCTATGGCTGCGGGTCTAAACCCTATTACAGAAGGCGCCATCATTTTGGATGGAAAGCACATTACACAAGCAGGGCCAGATAGGGCAGTGGTGTTTCAAGCACCATCTTTAATGCCATGGCTTACTGCTTACCAAAATGTTGCTCTTGGTGTAGACCGTGTTTACCCAAATGCCACCAAAAGCGAGCGCAATGATGTTGTTGAATATTATTTGCAGCGTGTCGGTTTAATCAACTCTATGCATCGCACTGCTAGTGATCTTTCAAATGGTATGAGACAACGCGTTGGTATTGCGCGTGCTTTTGCACTTTCACCAAAATTACTTTTACTAGATGAGCCCTTTGGCATGCTAGATTCGCTTACACGATGGGAATTGCAAGATGTCTTGATGGATGTGTGGAAGCGCACCCAAGTGACTGCAATATGCGTGACACATGATGTTGATGAAGCCATTCTTTTGGCTGATCGTGTTGTGATGATGTCTAATGGGCCCAATGCCAAGATTGGTAACATTATGGATGTTGATCTTGAGCGTCCACGCTCTCGCAAGTCCTTGCTCGATCACCCAGATTATTATGCTTATCGTGAAGAGCTTTTAGAATTTTTGGAAGCTTATGAAGGTGGCGCTAACCCAAGCCAAGAGCAGCTGAAATCTATCTCAAAAAAGAGTGCAGCTCGTCTTGCGCGTCAAAAAAAGGCTAGTGCTAAAAAAGTAGCAGCAGAGTGAAAGCAGGCAAATGGCTTTTAGATGAAATTCTTTAAGCCGCCTCAAAAGAACTCAAACAAAAGAGTAAAGAATGACTGATAAACAAAAACTCGTTGTAATTGGCAACGGCATGGCACCCGGCAGAATGCTGGAATACCTGTTTGAAATTGATGCTGATGCCTATGAGGTAACTGTCTTTAATTCAGAGCCTCGTGTTAATTATAACCGTTTAATGCTCTCACCAGTCTTATCAGGTGAGAAGTCTTATGAAGACATTATCACGCATGATGATGCATGGTATGAAACCAATGGCGTAACCTTGCATAAATCAGCGCGCATTGAAAAAATTGACCGCGCATCAAAAACAGTTACCTCGCAAAACGGTATTTTAGCGCCTTACGACAAGTTGGTAATAGCAACAGGCTCAAACCCGTTCATCATTCCGTTGCCTGGGCATGATCTTGATGGCGTTTTGACATATCGTGATCTTGATGACGTTGAGCGCATGGTTGAAGTTTCTAAGGACAAAGGCCACGCAATTGTTATTGGTGGTGGCTTGCTGGGGCTTGAAGCGGCGGCTGGCTT
>JBGCEA010000069.1:0-4034 GCA_045105915.1 Nitratireductor sp. | reverse complement strand
TCTTACAACAGAGGGAAAGGATCAAACAAAACACATTCAAACTACGGCGCTTGCAATACCGCAAGAAGGCCGCTTAATATAACAAAACAGATGAGCCGAACTCTCGCTTAAACTAAGCAACCTTCTGTTCCAAAAACCCTTACGACGGACAGGTTGATGAAAAACCTTGGTTCATGTCGAAAACAATTTGGGGCTCTCTGATTTCTGTTCTTGCAGCATTGGTTGCCTCTTTAGGCATTTCAATAGACGGTGCCACACAAAGCGTAATTGCAGATTCTGTTGTTCAAATGGTTTCAGCATTTGGCGCACTATTTGCAATTTATGGTCGCTTAAGCGCGACGGATATTATCTCTTAAAAAGGCTTCAAGATGAGCGCTCCATGGCTTCTAATTTTGCGAGCGCTCGTCTCACTTGCAAATTCTATTGTTACTATTTTTCAACAAAGTCGAAAAAAGCAAGAAGATGCAGCAAGCTTCGAGCAAATGCAAAAAGCACGTGATTTAGACATTTTACTTACAGCGCTTAAAGCACGAAGAAGCGCACAAAAATCTGCCAAAAAGGCAGTAACAAGAAAAGCAGATACGTCTTTTGAAAAGCAAACTACTGCTAAAAGCAGCTCAATTAATACTGATTTTCTGCCTGCTAAGCGCATGCATGCACAAAAAGACAAATATCAACGAGACTAAACCAACCACACTATGCGAAGTGTTTCGGCCAATTACGTGGTCTTCAAAAGACACTGATCTGACAAAAAATCAAATTATAGAGCATAATAGCGTATGGGATGCGCTATGTATTGGTGAGGAATAAAATTCATTCATTTTATGTTCAGATTCAATTTGCTATAAAACACGCATGAAAAAATTAATAATTATAGCGCTCATTGCCGCCACAAATTTTAGTGCCACTCCTGCCTTTTCGAATAATTGCGCAAAGGCCGCTAAAACCCTTGCAAAACAGCTAAAAGCAGAAGTTTTGGGTGCGCAAGCATCTGGAAATGCGTGCAAAGTTAAGCTGAAAATGCCTGCGCAAAATGGCAAGCCTTCGCGCATAGTCACCCGCACAATAAAATTGTAACCTGTGTATTAGAATCACTAAAACCAATTCTTGCGCGGAGTTCTCATGAGAGTTTTAATTGTTGAAGATGACAAAGAGCTAAACAGACAATTGGTTTCTGCCTTTACAGATGCTGGCTACGCTGTGGATAAGGCATTTGATGGCGAAGAAGGCCACTTTTTGGGTGACACAGAGCCATATGATGCGGTTGTGCTTGATATTGGCCTGCCTGTGATGGATGGCATTACTGTTTTAGAAAACTGGCGCCGCGATGGGCGCGACATGCCTGTTCTCATGCTAACAGCGCGTGACAGGTGGAGCGACAAAGTGTCTGGGATAGATGCTGGCGCAGATGACTATGTCACCAAGCCGTTCCATATAGAAGAAGTGCTGGCAAGACTAAGAGCGCTTATTAGACGCTCTGCAGGGCTCGCTACTTCAGAAATCTCTTGTGGCGCATTAATGCTAGATACAAGAACCTCAAAAGTTACAATTGATGGCAACCCAATAAAGCTCACTTCGCACGAGTTGCGCTTGCTATCTTATCTCATGCATCATCAAGATCAGATCATCTCAAGAACACAACTCACGGAACATTTATACGATCAAGATTTTGACCGTGATTCAAATACGATTGAAGTTTTTGTCGGGCGCCTTAGAAAAAAACTAGACGGCAATTACATAGAAACCGCGCGCGGTCTTGGCTATAAATTAGCAGACGTTACACCGAAAAAGAGCGATGGCTAATGGGCGCTAAAACCCTTGTTAGTAGGCTATTTATATTAAGTGCATTATGGGCAATCGTCTCCATTTCACTTGTGGCATTTTTGTTAAGCAATGGGTATCGAGATAATGCAGAAGAGGGGCTAAGAGACCTTCTTAAGGCAAATTTATATTCGCTTATGGCTAATGTAGAAATTGATGATGAAGGCAAACTAACAGGTACGCCAGATTTAAGAGATGCCCGTTATCAAACCTTTCAATCAGGTTTTTATTGGTCGGTTTCAGAGGTCGCAAATTCAAGTAATAAAATTGCATCACAATCACTAGTTGATGGCGACATAGCACCGCCACTAAGTTTGAATTTTGACACCAATTTCGAACGCGAATTTGAAGCAAAAGACGACGCCAGCAATGCGCTTATTGCCATAGAAGCGCATGTATTTTTGGGCGAGGGCGATGGCATTTATAGTTTTAAAATTTCTGGAGACAAAGCCAGTATTGAAGAAGATGTAAATTCATTTGTGCGTCTTCTTTTAATATATCTGTCCTTGTTTGCGCTTGGCTTTATTTTAGTGACTTATTTTTTGTTAAAGCTAGGTCTAGCGCCCTTGGGTTTAATCAGTGAAAAACTGAGCGATATTAAACAGGGTAAAGAAAGCAGTTTAGTTGGCGATTTTCCATTAGAAATTCAGCCGCTTGTGCATGAAGCAAATTCTCTTATAAAATCTAACAATGCCGTAATCGAGCGCGCAAGAACCCAAGTTGGAAATTTAGCGCATTCTCTTAAAACGCCTCTAGCGGTTCTCAAAAACGAAGCGGGAAATGCACAAAGCGCTCAAAAGAAACTGATTGAAACGCAAATTTTGCAAATGCAATCACAAATCCAAACCTATTTAGATCGCGCGCGCATTGCTGCAAATGTTGGTACAGTTACTTCTAGAACAGATGTTCCTGTGGTGGCAGAAAAGTTTGTGAGAGTAATGGAAAAACTCTCACCCAATTTAGAGTTTTCTATTAATTATTTAGAAAATAAATCAGATCTTATATTTGCTGGCGAGCAGCAAGATTTTGAAGAAATGCTAGGCAACCTTTTAGAAAACGCGTCTAATTTTGCAAAAGCCAAAGTGCTCATTACTTTTGCCACGAAGGATAATAACTTAATCGTAAACGTAGAAGACGATGGTAAAGGCATGACGAAAGATCAAATGGCAGAGGCATTGCTGCGCGGAAAACGCTTAGATGAAAGCATGCCAGGCTCTGGTCTTGGGCTCTCTATCGTTAAAGACATTGCAACTGAATATGGTGGTCAGATTGAACTCTCACAATCATCCGCTTTAAAAGGTCTTTGTGTTCAGTTATCCCTTCCAAAATAATCAGTGTTAATTGTTGCACATTATAGATTGCCTTACTTTCAACGCGTTCTATAAATAACTTCTTGTTTTTAATCGAAAGCATTTCCGTGAACTCAAAAACGCCTCTTATTTTAGTCAGTCTTTTCATTCTAACTTCTTGCGTTGGAACGGGCACTGATCTGCAAAATGATCCAAAATTCGCGCTTTCAAAAGGCATTTTGGCAGGTGACTTTGGCTTGGGGCTTCAAGGCTCTAACAAAATACTTGCAGTACAAAGCGAATATAATGCGCTTGAAAATGGTGCGGCAGGTGCTGCTTTAAACTGGACAGGAACAGATGGCGTCAGCGGCGCAGTAACGCCCGGCCAAATTTATCGAGTTGGCACTGCAAAGTGTAGAACCTATGTGCATAATTTAAGCGTTGCCGGCCAAGTGCGCTCGGCGCGCGGAACGGCTTGCAAAGAGCCAAATGAAGAGTGGCTTGCACTAAATTAAGCCAAGATATGGCTCGCACAGCGCACTGGCTTAGATAATGCATCTTTTAGCTGTGACTTTTTAACCGATCACAAGCAATTGTGTTGGCAAAATGCATCGCTAGCGCTATCTAACATATATGATTTTTTGGATATTTGCTTCTATCGTTACTTTTATTGCAACGCTTTGCGTGGTCTTGCCGTTAGCACGCGCAGAAAAAGACGCAACGCCGCAAATTGAATATGACAAAGCGCTCTATGCCTCTCGCATTGAAGAGATAAAGCGAGACCAAGCGCTAGGCCGTATTAGCGAAAAACAGGTTGAAGACGCTATTGCCTCTGAAGGGCGAAAGTTGATCGCGCTTTCAAAAAAGTTAGACAATACAACCACCAAACAAAATTCGAGTGTAAACACCAATTTGCACAAAGCA
>JBGCEA010000068.1:0-10506 GCA_045105915.1 Nitratireductor sp. | reverse complement strand
AAACAATTATTGACTTTAGGCATATTAGAAGAGAATATCCCACCTGTTACCAAGGTTACTGGGAGGAGTCTTGGTGCTTTTGGGGCTGCTGTAGTTTTCTGCGGCAGCTCCTTTTTTTTTTTTTATATTCTAAAAGCACTCGTTATTCATAGCATTTTTATTGATTTGACTTGATTTGTCTTATTTTGTGGTGGGTACATATATTACTTTGGCACTAAAAACGGTTGGTGTTATAATTTGTGCCACTAGAGCAGTTTTTTCGCTTTATTGCTCATCTTCTGTGCAGTGCGTTATGAGCAGTTCGTTCTTGGCATTGCGGTTTCATTTTAGATTAGGATAGCCGAATGGCAGGTATTATTGTTTTGACCCTTGGCTATGTAATGAGCCAATTCTATCGTTCTTTTTTGTCTTTAATGTCACCCATATTAAGTGCTGACTTGCAAATGGATGCATCTGAGCTCTCTTATGCGTCTGGCGTATGGTTCTTGGCCTTTGCTCTAATGCAATTTCCAATTGGTGTGTGGTTAGATGAATATGGACCAAGAAGAACCAGCACATATTTGCTGGCAATAGGGGGCGCTGGTGGCAGTATATTATTTGCAACTGCTACCTCTGGTCTGCAAATTATCTTTGCTATGGGTCTTATTGGTGTTGGCTGTGCGCCTGTATTAATGGCATCGTTTTATTTATTCGCGCGCAATTACTCAGCAAAGAATTTCGCACTTATCTCATCTGTTCTTATTGGAGTGGGCACGCTTGGCAATGTCATTGGCTCAGCGCCATTGGCGCAAGCAGTAGAAATATTTGGTTGGCGCGAAGTTGCATTTATTTTGGCAGGTATTAGCGGCCTCATTGCATTTTGCATTATGGTATTTGTACGCGATCCTGAGCGTATAAAATCAGATGCCTCGCATGGTGGTGTTTTAGATGTTTTGAAAATTAAAAGCCTTTGGCCAATATTTTTGATGTTAGCTTTATCTTATAGCATTGCAGCAGGTATTCGCGGTTTATGGGCAGGGCCATATTTAGAAGATATCTTCAAACTTGATATTGTTGAGATTGGCTATGTAACGCTCTATATGGCGCTTGCGCTTTCTGTTGGCTCATTCTTTTATGCGCCAATGGATAGACTGTTTAAAACACGTAAATGGGTTGTTTTTACAGGCAATCTTATCTTGCTACTAGCTGTAGTTTGGCTGGCATATGGGCAAGCCATATACACGTTTAATGTAACAATCGCATTTGTGATTATTGGTTTGTTTGGTTCTAGCTATGGCGTTGTAATGGCGCATGGCAAAGAATTTGTGCCAAAGCATTTATTAGGGCGGGGGGTTACACTTTTAAACTTCTTCTCTATTGGAGGCGTTGGTGTGATGCAGTTTTTGACTGGCGCTACCTTTACGAGTTTTAGGCAAGAACAAGTATTGTTATCTGGATACACGCAAATTTTCATTCTTTATGCCGTGTTATTGAGCTTTGCTCTTCTTTGTTATGCGTTTTGCCAAGATAAAAAACCAGTATAATCAGAGGCTTAAAAAAAAGTTGAATGAGTTGATTAATCAACTTGCAGCCAACTTGTCTTCGCTCTATAAGCTGCACAAGTGAGGAGGCAGTATAATGGGTAAGGTTAAGGTGAATTCTAAAGAATATAAGCCTGATGAAAAAGAGCCTTTTATGAATGAAAGGCAAAAAGAGTACTTCCGTGCGAAGTTACTTGCGTGGAAAGCTGACATCTTAAAAGAGTCTAGCGATACACTTGCAACGCTTGCTGATGATAGCAACAAGCAACCTGACCCTGCTGATAGAGCCTCTACAGAAACTGACCGCTCATTAGAGCTGCGTGCGCGTGATAGACAGCGTAAGCTGATTTCAAAAATAGATTCTGCTATTCGTCGTATTGATGAAGGTGAATATGGATATTGTGAAGAGACTGGTGAGCCAATCAACTTGCAGCGCTTAGAAGCACGTCCAATTGCAACGCTGTCTCTAGAAGCGCAAGAACGCCACGAGCGCCGCGAAAAAGTTTATCGCGACGATTAGAGCTTAATTTTAAGCTTCATTTGCTAAATCTTGAATTGCTTTTGCAAGCGCCTCTGGTGGCTGTGCGCCAGATAGTGCGTATTTCATATCAAATATAAAAAATGGCACTCCGCTTACGCCCATTTGTTGTGCTTCGTGTAGTTGCAAATTTATGTGCTCAACGTCTTCGTCGCTATTCAACTTTTCTTCCAGCGTTTCAATATTCATGCCGGCATCTTTGGCAGCTTCTAGCAGCACGCTTGTGTCGCCAACATTTTTGCCTTCCATAAAGAACATATCAAACAACCTTGTTACGACTGTATCTTGTGTATTGGCGCTTATATTGCCTGCCCATAAAATTAGCCTATGTGCATTTACAGTGTTGGGTGAGACTTTAATTTTATCAAATTCAAACTTAAGCCCTGCATTACTGCCAGCTTGTTCTATATTTGAATAGATCTCTTTTGCGCGTTCTTTGCTGCCAAATTTATCACTCAAATATTGCTGACGGTCTTTGCCTTCTTTTGGTAAAGTCGCATCTAGCAAAAAGGGACGCCAGTTAATCTGAACATCTAAATCTGGCTCAGCTTTTGACACCAAGTCGAGTGCGCTTTCTAGATGCTTTTTTCCTACATAGCACCAAGGGCACATGACATCTGAAACGATGTCTATTTTGACTGTTTTCATATTATTTTCCGTTATGCCACCAAACAGGATATCGCACACCATAAAGCGGTGTTTTTGAAGGGTGGTCTAAATGCTGCCAATGCGCTACCCATTGCTTGCCAAGGTGATATGTTGGAATGACATAATGACCCGAGATAAGCACACGGTCCATTGCGCGTACGGCGGAAGTGAACTCGTCTGTTTCACGTGCTTGAACAATAGCCTCAATCACTGCATCAATGGCAGTATCGTTTGCACCAGCAAAATTGAACGTTCCAGGCACATCAGTTGATTTTGTGCCCCAGCGCCATGTTTGCTCTGCCCCTGGTGAAAGCGATGCAGAATATGCGCCAATGATCATATCATATTCATATTCTTTTACGCGGCCTTGAAACTGTGCATCATCTACCAAACGAATTGAAATATCGATGCCAATTTTTGCAAGATTGTCTTTATAGGCCAAAGCCAGTTTTTCTTCATTGGCATTTTTGGTCATAATTTCAAAGGTGAATGGTTTACCATCAGGCCCAAGTAAGGCATTGCCTTCGCGTTTAAAGCCAGCATCTAATAACTGCTTTAAGGCTGCGCGAATGACTTTTCTGTCTGGGCCATTTCCACGTGTTTTTGTTGGGCGCCAAGTGCCATTCATAACACTTTGGGACACAGATTGTGGGTAGGGCGCTAAGAGCTCTTTTTCAAAATCTGAAGCTGGTTGACCAAAGGCAGAAAGGTGCGAGCCTTGCCAAAAACTATGCGTTCGCTTGAAGACGCCAAAGAATAGATTTTTGTTGATCGATTCAAAGTCGAAAACGTTTGAAAGCGCTTCTCTAACATTTTTGTCTTTGAAAATGTCTTTGCGAGTATTGAAAATAAATGCCTGCATGTTTGAAGGCGCGCCGCTGGTGAAAGTTTTCTTTATGACCTTTCCATCGGTAACTGCAGGGAAATTATAATCTCTTTCCCATTTAGCTGGTTGCGATTCTGAAACAACATCGATCAACCCTTTTTTGAATGCTTCAAACATCACAGAGCTTTGCTGGAAATACTCAATAGAGATTTCGTCAAAGTTGTTAAAGCCAGCTCTCACTGGAAGATTTGCACCCCAATAATTTGAATCTCTTGCATAGGTAATCTTGCGACCAGCATCTACCTCTTTAACTTTATAAGGACCGCTGCCCAAAAGCGGTGTGAGCGTTGAGTTTTCAAAGCCTTCTGTTTTGGTAGCGTGTTTTGGCAAGATGGGTGTGAAGCCAGCAACGATGAGCGGATATTCACGATTTGATTTTTCGTTGAACGTTATTTTTACTTTACGTTCACCTGTCTTTTCAATTTTCTCAAACCTCTTAGATCTTGAAGAATAGGGTGGTCTGCCTTTTTCGGTTAAGAGCTCAAATGTAAAAATAACATCATCAGCAACAACGGGCATACCATCAGACCATTTTGCAAGCGGATTAAGTGTAAATTCTATCCAAGAGCGATCATCTGGCATTTCTACCTTTTCAGCCAATAAGCCATAAAGCGAAAACGGTTCGTCTCTATTTCTATACATTAGGCTTTCAAAAACGGTGTGTCCTAATTGTGCATCCCACATGCCGCGCGCTGTTGTGCGCATGCTGTTTAAAATGAATGGGTTTAGAGAATCAAATGTGCCAACAACGCCAAAGTTAAATGCGCCGCCTTTTGGTGCGTCTGGGTTTGCAAATTGGAAGTGTTTGTAATCTGAGCCAAGCTCTGGCGTGCCATGCATTGAAATGGCATGTGAAGGGCCATTTTTTGTGGTTTGAGCCATTGCTTGGGTCAAATTAAAACTAAGCGGCATGCTTAGGGCTATTAGCGCACATACTGAAATTGTATTGAGCTTTAATTTCGATGAGGTTTTAAAACTGTTCATTTGAAATCCTTCTTAAATGCCACTCTTTGTTAAAGTACTATCAAAAGCGCTTTTGCTTGAAAATGATTGAGCAAGTTAGCTGTCTTGATTCCTTTTGAATTTTGCACATCGTATGATGCAATAAATGTGTATTACAAGGCTGTTATTTATTTTCTTTGCCCTTTTGCCGCCAAATTTGTAGTGTGTATCAACTTTGCTGGTCAATAATCTTGAAAATGGGTTGCGTATGAATTGGCAAGGATATATTGACAGCACACCAATTCTGGCCGTTTCGGCTTTTAAATTAGTTTGACGCAAAGGGCGTTTATTATGCAATTTATGAAAAAAGTATCTGCTATTGTTAGCACCAGCGCTATTGTAGCTGTTGGATTATCTAGTTTGCCAGCACACTCTCAGCAAGCAAGACCACCCGCTGGTTGGTTTAAAGTATGCTCAAAGCAAGATGATAATGATATTTGTAATACACAAATTCAAAATGTTGCGAGTACTGGACAAGTGATTACAGCCATTAGTTTGATCCAAATTAAGGGCAAGGTAAACCGCAGCATGTTCCAAATTACGGTTCCATCAGGTCGTTTTATTCCAGCTGGTCTTAAACTTAGCATTGATGGCAAGCAAAACACACAAATGAACTACGTTTATTGTTTCCCACAAAGCTGCATGGCTGAAGTTGGCTTGGATGATAAGTTAGTGAGCATTTTGAAGGCTGGTGGCAATATGTCTGTTACTTCAGTGAATTTTCAAAATAAAGAAAACCCTGTAAACGTAACACTTGAAGGCTTTACGGCTGCTTTTGACGGCCCGCCACTTAAACGTGATGAGCTTGCTAGTAGACAAGAGCAATTGCAAAACAGCTTGCAGAAAAAAGCTGAAGCTGCTCGTAAAAAGCTACAAGAAGCGCAAAACGCAGCTAAAGCGCAATAATAGATATAAAACAATTAAGAGACCCAGTTGCTTTGCAGCTGGGTTTTTTTATGTCTAGTAATTAGTTTAGAAACTAATGTTGAAGCGCAGTTTTGGATTTGTAATTACCATCTTCAGCGCGTTCAAAAGTTTGGTCTACTTGAGGGTGCCTTACTGGCGCACGATTTTCATCTTCAAGTAGGTTTTGCTCAGAAACATAAGCTACATATTCGCTCTCATCATTTTCTGCATAAACATGATAAAAAGGCTGGTCTTTTTTAGGACGCACTTCTTCAGGAATTGCATCATACCACTCTTGGGTATTAGAAAATTCTGGATCAACATCAAATACAACACCGCGAAAACCAAAGACACGATGCTTTACTAGATGGCCGATGCCATATTTTGCTGTGCTTGAATTTTCTAGCGCGGGCATTTGATATTTCCTAAATAGACTGTATTATTAAGCGATTAATGGCTTTACTATATCCCATACAATACAGCAAATAAATAAAATTCTTCATGTCTTCTTTACTTCGTGCCCAATGCTTGGTGCGAGATACACAAGGAAATTTCATCTAAATGGCTAGTGTTCTTGCGCTTGTTCTTCCGCTTTTTAGCTTGATCCTTATTGGCTATATTGCTGGTAAAGTGGCAAAATTGCCTATTGAAGGCTTGGCTTGGATGAATTTTTTCATCGTTTACATTGCTTTGCCAGCTATGTTTTTTCAGTTGCTTGCTAAAACGCCAATTGAGCAGTTTTCAAACCTTGGCTTTATAGCGCTCACAACTGGTACCACCTTTATTGTATTTTTGATCGCGTTTAGCATCGCCTATCTTAGGAATAAGGGCGATATTGCTCAATCTACTATTCAAGGATATGCGGGCGCTTATGGCAATATTGGCTATATGGGGCCACCCTTAGCCTTGCTTGCCTTTGGACCAGAAGCTGGCATTCCTGTGGCGCTTGTTTTTTGTTTTGATAATACGTTGCACTTTGTTTTAGCGCCAACACTAATGGGCGCGGCGCGACGCGATAAAACATCGATTTGGCGTTTGGTGAAAAATATATTGATCAATATATTTACGCACCCATTTATCATTGCAACGATTTTGGGTGTTTTAGCCGCCTTTAGCGCTTTTAAGGCGCCATTAATCTTAGAGCGAATATTAGAGTTTTTACAGGTAACAGCAGGGCCTTGCGCCTTATTTGTTATGGGGGTTACCAGTGCGCTAAGGCCGCTTAAAAAAGTGCCGACTGAACTTTTATATCTCGTACCTTTAAAACTATTGGTTCAACCTATTTTATTGTATTTTGTTTTAACCACCTTTGTGCCAGATCTAAATTCGATTTGGCTTTATTCTGCGGTTCTATTAGCGGGGCTACCAGCGGCAACAAATGTCTTTGTACTGGCTCAGCAATATAGTGTTTGGCAAGAGCGCGCCTCTAGCGCCATAATTATTTCTACGCTTTTAGCGGTATTCACACTTACAATGTATCTATACATGATTGAGATTAAGTGGATTTAGCGCTTATTTAGAATGTTCAGCTTGGTGAAAATTCTACCAGGCGAAATGCCTTCATTCATTGCGAGTTTTTTAAATGGCTCAAAAGCGCCAAGTGCATAAAGTGCAAAGCTTCTTGTAGCTTGAACTGGCAAGTGATTTGATAATAGTGAACGATTTAACAAATCAACTGAGAGGGTGCGCGTATTAATATCTACTGCTCTTTGTGCGTTATATTGTTTTGCGGCCTCGGCCAGATTGTCATTTTCTGCAAGGCGCTGTGTGATACATTGCGTAATATTTTTTATATCTCTTATGCCAAGGTTTAATCCTTGTGCGCCAATAGGGGGGAAGGCATGGGCTGCTTCTCCTATGAGTGCCACATTGTCTTTTGAAAATTGTTTAGCCACCAAGCCGCTTAATGGGAATTGTTGAAGGTTCGTTTCAAGTGTTACTTTGCCCAAAATTGATTGCATACGTTTTTCAAGTTCTAGGGCTAGTTCATTTTTTGATAGTTGCATCAATTTAGCCGCGCCATCGGCATCTTCAACACACACAAAGCTAGACATATTGGGTTTGCCAATTTTACTTAAAGGAACAAGCGTAAAAGGGCCGGTTTGTGTATGAAACTCTGTGCTAATATTATCATGCGGCAAAGCATGGCTAAAATTGCCCACAAGCGCAATTTGAGGATATTGCCATTTGCGAGTTTCAATTTGCAGTGCTTCGCGCACAATCGAATTTCTGCCATCTGCGCCAATCACAAATTCTGCGCTCAATTTGCTCTCATCTTCAAATGTGATTTGGGCGTCTTGATCTATATCGGTTTGAACATGTTTTACACGTTTTTCAACATAGCTAACATTTTGAAGCTTGTTTAAAGCATTTTGCAATTGCTCGATAATGGCTTTGTTTAAAATGTTATAGCCAAATGCTGGAAGTCCAATTTCGCTTGCCTTGAAATCAGTTTGGGGGGCACGAATTAGTCGCTTTGTATCGTCTAAAATGCGCATGATGTTTAAAGGGTAACTATGAGGTAGTAGAGACTGCCATAAGCCTAAGGCTTCTAAATACTCAACAGAGCCCATCATAAAGGCTGTGCTTCTTTGATCATTTATCTGGCTTTTAGGCGCTAAAATGCAAACCTTTGCGCCAGTTTTTGCCACAGCATAGGCCGCGCAAAGGCCAACAATGCCTGTTCCTATGATCGCAATTTGCGTTTTACTTGTGCCTTTGTTCATACCTTAAATGTAGCGTTTTTTTTGAAAGCTTCAATGTGACAGTTTTGCTTATTAATGGGCTGTGGTTTTAGTACTGTTGTTAGTAATTTTCCGTTATGTGGCATTTGTTTCTTGAAACTGTCTAAAATCGGTTTGACTTGTTATGCAATTCATAAAATGCCATTAACGCACAAAGATATGTTGGTAAGCACATAATGGGGTTTTGCCAGCTTAATAGCTTAGTAATTTGGGTGAGGGCAGTTTTGTTTGGTTTTTCAAAAAATGCGATATGGGCTTTTGGAGTTCATATATTAACTGCAAGTGGTGCGTTTTTAGCGTTTTTGGCGCTGGTCGCGGCTGCGCAAAAACAATTTGAAGTGAGCTTTTTTTGGCTGGGTGTTGCCTTACTTGTAGATGGTGTAGATGGGCCATTAGCGCGCAAATTAGAAGTTAAAAAATGGTGGCCTTATTGGTCTGGTGATTTGTTAGATTGCGTGATTGATTATGTCACCTTTGTAATGATACCCGCCTTTATTTTTTATCAAAGTGAACTTGTTGGTGAAAGCGCGAGCTTTATTGCGGCAGCTATTATTGTGACCACAGGTGCAATTTACTATGCAGATACGCGCACCAAAACCCATGATTACGGCTTTAAGGGTTTTCCTATTTGTTGGAACATGTTGGTTTTTGTTTTGTATATCATTCAGCCAAACCAGCTATTAGCTTTTTTGGTGGTGCTGGTTGCGGCTTTGCTCATCTTCGCGCCAATATATTTTGTGCATCCAGTGCGCGTAAAAGCATGGCGCGCGCTTAATTTAGGAATGCTTGCAGTTTGGGGCTTTGTTGGTTTGTTTATGTTATATTTAAAATATAACCTTCAAACTGTGCCAAGTGTTTTAGAATTATTGCTGATTGCCAGCAGTGTTTATCTGTTTTGCATTGGTGGCATTTTGCAATTTATGGGTAAGTTGAAATAAGCCCGCAGTTAAGCTGGTTTGATACAGGCTTATTTTCTAATTTAATCGCAAATAATTAGTAGCAAGCTCTGTTACATTGCAGGCCAGCCGCGGTGCATTCGCTTGTTGCTGCAAGATTAGATTTTGTTCTTGGCATAATATCTGCTGCTGAATTTGTTAGACTAAAATCTGAGCTACCTGCTAAACATTGTGCATATTGCTTGTTACAGGCTGAGGTGCAGCTTACTTTGGCATTCGACTTTTCAACCATTTTGAACATCATTCCATCAAATGCAGAGGCTGAAAGTGGTGTACATAAAAGTAGTATCGCTGAAGTATATGAGAATAAATGTTTCATCGCATTTCCTATCTAAATTCTTGTTTCGTTATTTCCAATTACCCCCTAAAGGAATGTTACGCATACAATATTGTTTCGCAAGACTTAATAGTAAAACTCTCTTGAAAGCAGACTTGTTTGCTTAATTCTTATTACTAAGTCTTAAAGAATGATGGTTGTGTACGATTATTAACATATTTATATGTATGATTGTTCTTATAGAAACCACAATTTGGGCGCGCATTTTTGATCACACCTTTTAGACACACTTTGAATCACAATTCGAAACACACATCGAATTTTAGAGCTATAGGGGCTTGCTTGATTTTGAGCGTTTTTTTAACGGGCTGTGTTGGAGCGTCATTAGATGATGGCCTATTAGACCCGAGTAACAATAGCCAAATTGCTAACACCCAAGCAAATTCACAAGTTTTGGCAAATGGCGAGACAAATAAGGTTTCAACTAATGGTGCAATTAATGGCTCAATAGGTGCGCCAACTCAGCTTAATGCTTTGCAACAAACCAATGAAGTTGCATCCGCAAACGCTTTGCAAGCGCAAACAAGCAATAATGGTGCTCTGGCGCCCATTGCCCCCAGCAACCCGAGTTCTCCTACTACTACAAGTGTCTTAAGCAAAGAAGACAAAGCAGCAGAACTTGCGCGTCAGGCGGGTGTTCAAATCATTCGCGAGAAAGCAGATCAGTCGGCCGCAAACCCTAGCCAAGCCTCGTTAGCGCCAACAGAAGGGCGGCACTTTACTGCAGAAGAATTGCGTTTAAAGCGCGCTTTGCTTAAAGCTGAAGCGCAAGCGGCAAATGGGTTGATTTCGCAAAGTGAACTTATTCAAAAGCGCCAGCAAATTGCCGCTTTGCGCAAAAAAGCAAGAACGCACTATAAGCAAGCTGTTAAACAAATAGCCAGATAGTACGCGCTTCATTTTTCTAAATTAGTATGGCCTAATATTTAAGCAGTAAAATAGCTTTGCAATTGCGCATAAGTTTGCAAA
>JBGCEA010000067.1:0-5637 GCA_045105915.1 Nitratireductor sp. | reverse complement strand
GGCTTCAAAAACGCCTGCAAATTGCCATCCATCACGCTCTAACTTTGAAACCACTAAAGTGCGACCTTCTAAAAACAAAAAAAGCCCCGGTATGATTGTAAGCATACTGACATAAACTGGCATCTGTATTGGTAAAGTATTGCTTGCGAGCACATAAAAGATTGCAGAAAAAACTAGGTAGATAATTGTCCAAAACCATAATTTGTTCCAAAGAAGCCAAATTAATGGAAAGACAAATGCCCATATGTTTTTTTCGTCTTTTATAACTTGCAAAGATGCGTTTGAAGCAAATTTTGAATTTGCATCATTGATCGATAAGTGCGGCGCGGTGTATATTTCAAATATTGCCATGCGCCACACTTAGCAGAACATAAAGTATAGAAAAAGGTGTTTGAGGATTCGCTATGGAAAAATTAGATTTTAAAAAACGCGATAAGCAATTTTATACAGGTCGGCACCATAAATGGGTGCGCCTAAATGTACCTGCTATGAATTATCTAACCATTGAGGGTATCGGCTCACCAGATGGCGATGTGTTTTCGCGCGCTATCGCTGCACTTTATCCCATTGCCTATGGTTTGAAATTTATGCACAAAACCAAAACAGGCGATTTTGTTGTGCCGCCCCTTGAAGGCCAGTGGTGGGCAGATAACCCTGATGTGTTTATGACGCGCGAAAAAGATAAATGGTGCTGGAAATTGGGTATTCGATTACCAGTTGAAATTCCGGAAAGTGATGTTGAAGAAATAAGAGCAAGTGCCATATTGAAAAACGCCAAGAAAAAAGAGGCGCCAACCAATGAGGCAACTTTGCGCTTAGTCACCTTTGAAACAATTCAAGATGGCGACAGTTTGCAGTGCCTACACAAAGGCCCATTTGAAGATGAGACTGAAGCTTTGATAGAGCTGCATGGCAGTTTAATGCCACAAATGGGTTTAACTTTTAATGGGCATCACAGAGAGATTTATCTCTCTGATCCGCGCAAAAGTGCACCAGAAAAATTGAAAACAATTTTAAGGCAACCCGTAAAAGCTGTTTAGCCGTTTAGCGAACCTTTGGTTGAAGGAATGACGCCTTTTTGACGTGGATCCATTTCAACTGCATGTCTTAAACAACGCGCAACTGCCTTGAAGCAAGTTTCTGCAATATGGTGATTGTTTGAACCATAAATGTTTGTGACATGCAGTGTAATACCAGCATTTTGAGAAAATGCTTGGAAGAACTCTTGGAAAAGTTCTGTGTCAAAATCGCCTACTTTTGGACGGCTAAACTCTGCCTGCCAAACCAAAAATGGTCTGCCAGATACATCTAGTGCGCAACGCGTTAGTGTTTCGTCCATTGCTAAATCTAGTGATGCATAGCGGTTTATGCCTGCACGGTTGCCAAGCGCCTTTGTTAAAGCTTGGCCAATAGCAATGCCCACATCTTCTGTTGTGTGGTGTGCATCTATGGGCAAATCGCCTTTTGCTCTGATTTTCATGTCTATTAAAGAGTGGCGCGATAATTGCTCTAACATATGATCAAAAAAGCCAACACCAGTTTGAATGTCGTATTGGCCTGTGCCATCAATATTAAGTTCTACCTTAATATCGGTTTCATTTGTTTTTCTTGCAATTGTTGCTTTACGTGCTTTTGAAGCTGCCATCGTGTCTACTCATTACTGTTTGACTATTAGTTCTTTAAATCGGCTTATATCATTACAATCTTACGAAATTAATAATTTATGCGTTAACCATTAATTTTGGCAAAATTATATGTTCTTTATATTGCGTTGTTCGAATACGCTTCTTGCAACCAAAAATAAAACACTTAAATAGCTTTTAAGCGAATTTTTAGGAGATTTCCATGGCACTAGAACCAATGCACGCAACCACCATTGTAACTGTACGCAAAGGCGGCAAAGTTGTAATTGCTGGCGATGGTCAGGTTAGCCTTGGGCCAACTGTTATTAAGGGCAATGCGCGCAAGGTGCGCCGTATTGGTAAAGATGGAGATATTTTAATCGGTTTTGCGGGTGCAACGGGCGATGCCTTTACGCTTTTAGACAGATTAGAAAAGAAAATTGAACAATATCCAAACCAGCTCATGCGTGCATGTGTTGAATTGGCAAAAGATTGGCGCACTGACAAATATTTGCGCAATCTTGAAGCAATGATTTTGGTGGCAGACAGCGATGTATCTCTTTGTGTTACCGGTAATGGTGATGTGCTTGAGCCAGAAGATGGCATTATGGCGATTGGCTCTGGTGGTAATTATGCTTTGGCCGCGGCGCGTGCTTTGGCTGATACTAAAAAATCGGCAGAAGACATTGCAAAACGCGCTATGCAAATTGCTGGTGAGATTTGTGTTTACACAAACCACAGTGTGATTGTTGAAAGCCTAGACGCTAAGAAATAATAGAATTTAAAAGATTTATTGAAAGAATTTTTATGAGTGATTTTTTACCACGCGAAATAGTTTCTGAATTAGACAGATATATTATTGGCCAAAAAGATGCCAAAAGAGCTGTTGCTATTGCGCTTCGCAATCGGTGGCGTCGCCAGCAATTAGACAGCCCAATGCGCGAAGAAGTTTTGCCGAAAAATATTCTTATGATTGGGCCAACAGGTGTTGGTAAAACTGAAATCTCTCGCCGATTGGCAAAACTTGCCAACGCTCCCTTCATAAAAATTGAAGCCACTAAGTTTACTGAAGTGGGTTATGTGGGACGCGATGTTGAGCAAATTATTCGTGACCTTATTGAGGTTGGCATAAACCTAATTAAAGAAAAAAAGCGCAGTGCTGTTAAAGCAAAGGCACATATGGCGGCAGAAGAGCGTGTGCTAGATGCACTTTGCGGTTCAACAGCTAGCCCAAGCACGCGTGATAGTTTTCGCAAAAAATTACGCGAAGGCTCGCTTGATGAAAAAGAAATCGAAATTGAAGTTGCAGACAATGGCAACCCAATGGGTGGTATGGAAATACCCGGTATGCCGGGCGGTAGTATGGTTGGCATAAACCTTTCTGATTTGATGGGCGGCATTGGCAAGCAAACCAAAAAGCGTAAAACTACCATTAAAGAATCTTATGATCATTTGATTGCAGACGAATCTGACAAGATGCTCGATCAAGACCAGATTGTTGCAGAAGCAATTGATGCTGTTGAAAATAATGGCATCGTGTTTCTTGATGAAATTGATAAAATTGCAGTGAACGATCAAGGCAGAAGTGGCGGCGTTTCACGCGAGGGTGTGCAACGCGATTTATTGCCATTGGTTGAGGGCACAACTGTTGCAACCAAACATGGCACAATAAAAACTGATCATATTTTGTTTATTGCCTCTGGCGCATTTCATGTATCTAAACCTTCTGATCTATTGCCAGAGCTACAAGGCCGTTTGCCAATTCGTGTTGAATTGCGCGCATTAACAAAAGAAGATTTTGTGCGTATCTTAACAGAGCCAGAAGCCAGCTTGATTAAGCAATATATCGCTTTATTGGCAACTGAAGATGTTACCTTAGAATTTACAGATGATGCGATTGATGCCTTGGCAGATATTGCGGTTAATCTAAATGCTAGCGTTGAAAACATTGGTGCAAGACGCTTGCAAACCGTAATGGAGCGAGTTTTGGATGATATTTCCTTTGATGCATCTGATACGAAGCAAGAGGTTCATACAATTGACGCAAAGTATGTGAAAAAACAACTTGGTGATATTTCGCAAAATACAGACCTTAGCCGTTATATTTTGTAATATATTATGTTCTATGCCTAGACTCTGGACAGAGTATAAGGCATTTTCACGCCTATACTTGTTTATGTCTATTATTTCGTTTTGAGAACCAATGTTTCGCTTACTAGCCCTATTATATTCTGCACTTTTTATATCTTTGGCTTTGGGCGTTTCTTCTTCGGCTGCGCAAACGCAAAAGAAGGAAGCTGTTAAAAAAGAAACGAAGACAGAAACTTCTAAAAAAACAAAATATAAAAAGACACCTGCTGGTAACCGCAATAAACGCCAACCAAAAATACCAGGTGGCTCTGCTAAGCGAACCAAAGAAGCAAAAACAAGCTTTGAAAATAAATATAACAAAATTCGCGACTTAATTAAGTCAGATAAAAAATTGCAGACCGCAATTAAGAAATCTTCTAAGAAATTTGATATTGAGCCAATTCACATTATTGGCGCGTTGGTAGGTGAGCACACCTATAATGTTGACGCCTTAGACAGAATTCAAACCTATTTGGTTAAAGCGGCCTCTTATTTTGATTCAGCTATTTCGTTTCAATATGATGGCGAGCACGTTTTAAAATTTGTGAAACGCAAAGAGTTTGAAAAGTGCAAAGAACTTAAAGACAGCTATCAACTATGGGACTGCCGTGAAGAAGTTTGGGTTGCTAAATTTTATGGCAAAGAAGTGGATGGAAAGAAATGGCCAAAAAATCGTTTTGGCGCTGTTTTCTTTCAGCCACTTTATGCGGGGCAAACTTTTGGGCTTGGACAAATAAATCCACTTACCGCTTTGCGCGTAAATGATCTTGTTAAGAAAAAAGCCAGAGGCGCATCGTTGAGCGCAAACAAAGCGCCGCAAGTTTATAAAGTAATTATGAACCCTACCACTTCGATTGATTATATCGCGGCGGTATTAAAAACATCTATCGATGCTTACAGACAAGTTGCCAATGTAGATATTTCTAGCAACCCTGGTGTTACTGCTACGCTATATAATTTGGGCGATGTATATGACCGCGCTGCGGCTTTGGCTAAAAAGCGCAAAAGATCTTCAAAGGTTTGGCCTAAAGAAAATTATTATGGCTGGCTTGTGAATGATAAATTAGACGAGTTGTCTACGCTTATAAAATAAACTACCTAAAGCCGCCTCTATTAGAGCGCACTTTTATTTCGTGAATCATTTCCAAAATATCATTTTTCTTCATATGCCCAATGCGCTCGGCTAACAAATTGGCTAGCTCTGTTGCATCGGCTGATAGATTCGTTGTGTCAATGACCGCTTTTGGATGCGAGCGAAGTGCCAAACTTTGCAGCTCTTCAGAATCGTCCCAAATGATATTAAAATATCCAATAACTCGTTGAACAAAATGCCAGCTGGGAGCACCTCTATTGCCCTTTTCTAACGCAGATAAATAAGGGGCTGAAATTCCAAGGTCTGCTGCCATTTGTTTTTGAGTTATGCTTCGTTCTGCGCGTAATTCGCGAACACGATGTCCAAAAGGGGTCATTGCTCTACTCTTATTTCTTTTCAAGTCTATTGTTTGTTTCTTCTAATGCGAACATATAAAGCGCCCTCGCCGCCATGGCTCGAATGCGATGTTTTATAGCCAGAAACATAGGTGCTAAAATCATTTTGTTGCAACCATTGAGGCACGCTTGATCTTAAAATACCTTCGGTAATGCGCCCCTTGCCAGTAATCACCAATACAATTCTGTAAGATGATCTATACGCGTCTTCTACAAAATTCAAAAGTGTTCGATGTGCTTGCAATTGCGTTAGGCCGTGCAAATCAATTCGAGAATCTATATTCAATCGACCCTTAGCAAGTTTGCGCATTGTGGGTCGATCGATGGGTGAATTTAATGCCGTTGTTTGTTTGGGTGTAGACACTGGCGGCGAATAAGAAGGCATTGCATATGAGCG
>JBGCEA010000066.1:0-6649 GCA_045105915.1 Nitratireductor sp. | reverse complement strand
GTTCAAAACGCTGAAAACGAAGAAGAGAAAACACTTTTTAGAATAAAAACTAAATCAAATGCCACCGGCGAATATCCGTTTTCATATGTGTTGCAACTCCCCATAAAAAACAGAAATGGCAAAGACCTAGCGGCTATTTCTTTTTTAAAAGAAATGCCATTTCAAGAGCGCGAAATTGTTTTGGCAAAGCGCCTTATAGAAACGGGTTCACATGCATGGTCGGCTTTAAAACCAAGGCGATTTAGCGTTTCAAATTTTTTCTCAAAACCCATCAGCATTACACTTGGTTTAGTCGCACTTATGATTTTGTTCATTCCGGTGTCTTTGCGTGTATTGGCGCCCGTGGAAATTGTGCCTCATAAACCGCTCATCGTGGCGGCGCCTTTGGCGGGTGTAGTCGAAGAAATAAAAGTGGAACCCAACACGCAAGTGAGCAAAGGAGATGAACTTTTTAGCTTCAACAAAATTGAATTGCTGAGTAAGTTTGAAGTTGCAAATAGAAATGCAGCAGTCATGTTAGCAAAATATAAAAATGCAACACAGGGTGCATTTGGATCTGCAGACAGCAAGCGTGATTTAGCCATCACAAAAGCTGAATATGAAGTTGCAATTGCAGAGCGAGACTATGCAAAATCTCAACTTAGCCAAACAGATGTAAAGGCCGAAAAAGAGGGCGTGATCTTGTTTTCAAGTGTCGAAAAATGGCTTGGAAAACCTGTTGTGACAGGTGAGAGAATTATGCAAATCGCCAACCCAAATCAAACGCGTATGCGCATAGAAGTTGAAGCAGCTGATTCCATTATTTTAAAAACTGGGGCGCAAGTGAGTGCGTTTTTAGATTCAAACTCGCTAGATCCTGTTTCTGCTGTTTTAGAGACACAGGCTTACCAAGCTGAAAAATCAGAGCGTGATGTGTTGGTCTTCCCCTTAAGGGCAAAGCAAGAAGACAACCAAGATATTGCCCTTAGAATTGGGCTACGCGGTACAGCGCAAATAAAGGGAGAAGAAGTTCCTCTATGGTTCTATTTATTTAGAAAGCCAATTTCAGCGCTAAGACAAATGGTTGGTTTTTAATTGAAACATGTTAGCTGAGCAAGAAGAGCCAAAAGCAAAGCTACCAGCTTTGCGCCAAGAGATCACCATTTCACAAGGTTCGCCCTCATGGACAGGCGCACCAACATGGCTAATTCACGATGGCTTTCGAAATAAATATTTTAGGTTAGATCTAGCGGGCTTTGAACTGCTCCAACATTGGCGCCCCATCACAATTGAAAAATTTGTCACTTATATAAATACAAAATTAGACAGAGTGGTAGAAGAAGCAGAAGTGAGCCAATTGGTTGAGTTTTTATATGCAAATTCTCTAACCCAAACTTCTTCAACCCAAAGCTGGGAAGCCTATCACCAACAAAACTTGGCGAGCAAAAAAGGCTGGTTTTCAAGCCTTATGCATAACTACATTTTCTTTCGTATACCCTTGTTTAGGCCGCAAAAGTTTTTAGATCTTTCGTGGCCAATTGTATCGCTACTTTTTTCAAAAATGGCAGTATATGCATATTTGTTTTGCGCTCTTTTAGGCCTCTATTTGGTGTCACGCCAATGGCAAGTTTTCCAAAGTACATTCTTAGATTTTCTAACCCTAGATGGACTGCTAACCTACGGATTTAGCATGGTTTTTATCAAAATGGTGCATGAGTTAGGGCATGCCTTTATGACACGAAAATACAATGTAGATGTGCCCATTATTGGCGCAGCTTTTATTGTGTTAATGCCAATTTTATACACCGACACAACTGGCGCAACAAAACTGCCTAACAAGCGCCAACGCCTAATGATAGACATGGCCGGTATCTATGCAGAACTTGTGCTTGCTTCACTTTGCACCTTGTTGTGGGTGCTATTGCCAGATGGGCCATTGCGCTCTGTAGCCTTTACCACCGCAACGCTTTCATGGGTTATGTCTTTACTGGTCAATCTCAATCCATTCATGCGATTTGATGGCTATTACATTCTCTCAGATTTGTTTGAAATGGAAAATCTACAAGAGCGCAGCTTTGCATTAGCACGTTGGCAAATTCGAAAATTTCTATTTGGTCTAACAACGCAAGCACCAGAGGCCTTGCCGAAACTACGTCGTAATTTACTCATTTTACATTCGTGGGGAACATGGATTTATAGGTTCTTTTTGTTCCTTGGCATCGCCATTCTGGTCTACGCATTTTTTATAAAACTCATCGGCATATTGTTATTCGTGGTCGAAATTTTGTGGTTCATTCTTCTGCCAATATATAGAGAAATCAAACATTGGTGGTCGATAAAAGAGGAAATTTTCAAAATGAAACGCTACATTATAACAGGTTCGACAGCCTTAATTTTGGTTGTTTTATTTTTGCTACCACTCTCAACAAAGGTCAGCGTTCCCACCATTTATGCGCATCAAGATAAGGTCACTTTATACGCGCCATTGCCCAGCAAAGTTGAAAGCCATAATTTAAAAAACGGCTGGTTTGTTCAAAAGGGCGATGTTTTAATTCAGTTACATTCAGACAGTTTGCAATCTCAATTAGCTTTAACAAGGCTACATGCCTTGCTTTTAAAAACAAGAATTTCGCGCATTGGCGCAGATGCAAGCGAACGCTCTTTAAGGTTAGTGCTTGCCCAAGAACTAGAAAGCAAATTGCGCTCCTATAAAGGCTTGTTAGATCAAAAAGAAAGACTAAAGGTGCGAGCGCCGATAAGTGGAAAATTGTCTTTTGTTGATACCAATATTTCAAATGGCACATGGCTAAATACTTCCAATCCAATAGCCACAATTAAGCCCAACAACGTGCCTTCGTTTTTAGGCTATGTATCTGAAATGGATGTCGATCGAATTGAAATTGGACGCAAGGGTCATTTTCTTTCAAATAGTGGCGAATTTCACAATATTGATCTTGTCATCAATAAGCGCGCCAAAATTGCGGCAAGCTCTCTTAGTGATCCATATTTAGCAGATATTCATGGGGGTGCATTACCCGTGGTGCAACAAGGGCATGAGCAGACAAATGGCGAATTAAATTTGCGCGGAGGCTGGTATCCGTTAGAAATGACTTCGGTAAATGGTGGCCATGAAAATTTAGATCAAGTCGTGACTGGCGTTGCAATTGTCAATGCAAAACCCATTAGTCTTGGCTCAAAAATGTTCAGGCGTGCGGCATCAATTTTAATAAGAGAGCTCGGATTTTAATGCAGTTTTGCACAGGGTACTCTCAGGGTGCATTCTTAGTGCATATTTATTAAATTAGCGCACTATTAAGCCTTATTCAGCTTGCATTCGACGCATGTTCTATTAGACTAATTCCAATATTATTAGGGATTTGGGGATTAGTAAAATATGGGCAAGCATAAGATAAAAAAAGAAGATTTGCGTTCGCGCACATGGTTCAACAATCCTTCTAATCCAGAAATGACTGCGTTGTATTTAGAGCGCTATCTCAATTATGGTTTAACGCGCGAAGAGCTGCAATCTGGCAAGCCAATTATTGGCATCGCACAAACAGGATCAGACCTTAGCCCTTGCAATCGTCACCACATTGAATTGTCAAAACGCGTGCGCGATGGCGTGATTGCGGCTGGTGGAACCGTGATAGAAATTCCGGTGCACCCAATTCAAGAAACAGGCAAACGCCCAACCGCTATGCTAGATCGCAACTTGGCTTATTTGTCACTCGTTGAAACTTTGTTTGGCTATCCAATCGATGGCGTGGTGCTAAATATTGGCTGCGATAAAACTACGCCAGCACTTTTAATGGCAGCTGCCACAGTCAATATTCCTGCCATTGCTTTGTCGGTTGGGCCCATGCTCAATGGTTGGCATAGAGGCGAGCGCGCAGGTTCTGGCACCATTGTTTGGAAAGCACGCGAACTACTGGCCAAAGGCGAAATCGATGATGAAGGCTTTACAGAGCTTGCAGCTTCTGCCGCGCCTTCAACCGGCTATTGCAACACAATGGGCACAGCCACAACCATGAACTCACTTGCCGAAGTGCTGGGCATGCAATTGCCAGGCTCGGCTGCAATTCCAGCGCCTTATCGTGAGCGCGGACAAATGGCATATGCCACTGGCAAGCGCGCAGTTGATATGGTGTGGGAAGATTTAAAACCTTCTGACATCATGACCAAAAAAGCCTTTGAAAACGCTATTGTTTTAAACTCTGCTATTGGCGGTTCTACCAATGCGCCCATTCACCTAAATGCCATTGCAAAACATTTGGGGCTAAAGCTTACTAATGACGATTGGCAAAAGCATGGGCACAAAGTACCATTGCTGACCAACATGCAACCAGCTGGTGAATATTTGGGAGAAGATTATCACCGCGCAGGTGGTGTGCCAGCCATTGTCAACGAGTTGATGAAGGCAAAACTGTTCCCTCACAAAGATGCAATAACCGCAAATGGCAAAACCATTGGCGCGAATTGTAGAGGCAAGAAAATTGAAAATTCTAAGGTTTTAAAAACTGTTAAAACCGCCATGGTAGAACATGCTGGCTTTATAAACTTAAAAGGCAATTTGTTCGATTCAGCCATTATGAAAACGAGCGTTATCTCGCAAGAATTTAGAGACAGATATTTGTCTAACAAAAAAGATCCAAACGCCTTTGAAGGACGTGCGATTGTGTTTGAAGGGCCAGAAGATTTTCACCATACAATCGACAATCCAAAACTAAAGATTGATGAGAATTGTGTGTTGTTTATGCGCGGCACTGGCCCAAAGGGGTATCCTGGCGGCGCAGAAGTTGTGAACATGCGCCCACCTGCATATTTGTTAAAAGAAGGCATTCATTCGCTGCCTTGTATTGGCGATGGCAGACAGTCTGGCACATCGGGTTCGCCTTCTATTTTGAACGCATCTCCAGAGGCAGCAGATGGTGGCGGCTTGGCGCTTCTTAAAACCAATGATCGCGTGCGCATTGATCTGAAAAAATGCACGGTAGATATGCTGGTATCAAAAACCGAAATCGCAAAGCGCAAAAAAGCGCTAGAGGCAAAGGGTGGCTTTAAAGTGCCAGAAAACCAAACGCCTTGGCAGCAATTGTTTAGAGAAAAAGTACAACCCTTCTCAGAAGGCATGGTGCTTGAAGATGCACCAAAGTATCAAAATATTGCAAAGAAACACACGCCTCGAGATAACCATTAAGAGATAACCATTAAGCGATAGTCATTAAGTGATAGTCATTGAGTGATAACCATTAAGCGACAAGCATTAAACGAAAATCACTGACTGATTATCAGTAGATGATGATAATTATTTTGGTGAGATCTACTAAACGTTAGTGCGGCTAAAAACATATTTTATCATATGCTCATAAGGCTGATTAGCTTGAATTAAGCTGTTTGGAAAATTTGAATTGTTTGGCGCATCTGGCCATGCTTGCGGTTCAACACAAAAACCTTGATAGGGGCTAAAGTCTGCCTTTAGCCCGCTACCTGTATAAAACTGCAAGCCAGTTTCATTTGACCAAACATCCATACCTATTCCGCTATCATTTGCCTTTGCGCTCACCATTAATTGCAATTCGCCACGCGCTTTTGAAATGCAAAAATTATGATCATAATTTTTAGCGGTTGTTAAAGTTCGCAATTTTCTAAAATCAAATTCTGTGCCTTCAACTTTTTCTATATTACCAAGTGGCATACATTCATCATCGACTGGTAGGTATGTTTCGGCATTTATCTCAAATAAATGTTGATGAACGAGCTTTTCATTAGAAAGATTGAAATAAGGATGCGGCGTTATAGAGCAGGGGGTTTGCGTATCTGCAACCGCTCTGATTTCAACATCTAAAGTTTGATCGCCCATAAGCGAATAAGTAATTTCAATATAGCAAGTACCAGGAAAGCCAGATCGCGATTGTTCATCTATGGTTGAAAAAGTAATGCTATCTTTTGAATGTTCTTTAACTTGCCAATCGCTATAAGCAGTGCTTGAAAAGCCGCCATGTAATGTGTGTTTGCCAAGCCAATTTTTTTCCAGCAGATAGTCCTTTTGATCAATGCTAAATTCGCCATTGCGAATTCTATTGGCATAGCGGCCAACAATAGCGCCATGATAGCCATTATAAGATTTGTATTTTGAAATTTCATCATGCGCCAAAATCAAAGAGCGATCATGCCCTTCTAATCGAAGGTCAATCATGGCCGCGCCATGTGATGTGAAAGAAGCGGATAGTCCACCGCCTTTTATGTTCAATTCACTCATTGTCGTTCTGGCTCATAAAATTCATCGAACACTCATTATCGAATACGAAGGGTCGTTTTTGCATCAAACAAATAAATGTTCTGTTTGTCGTATTGCACACTCACCTTTGTTCCAGAATCTACGGCGTCATTGCCTTTCACTTCAACAACAAGTCGCTCACCTGTCGAGGCTCTTAAATAGTCATATGACACACCGCCAAGACGCTCTCTAATTTCAATCGTAACATCAGATTTTTTGTCAATCTTAACGCCAAGGTCTTGCGGACGAAGGCCAACTTTTACATGCGTGCCAGCTTTAGGTAATTTGGCATTCACACTAATCAAAGCATTGTTAAACGCGGGCACTCTTAACCTTCCTTTTTCAACACAACCAACAAAAAAGTTCATGCTAGGCGAACCAATAAAGCCAGCA
>JBGCEA010000065.1:0-10438 GCA_045105915.1 Nitratireductor sp. | reverse complement strand
TGAGGTCGCGGTAGTGGCTATGTGGGTAAGTCAATTTTACTTTACCAATGCAATCCAATATACAAACTTCAAAAGAAAGAGGGTTTTGATGTCTTTGAATGCACGCAAATTAATTGGCATGGTTGCACTGGTTTTGCTGGTGATATTTTATGCCATTTTAGCAACCACCATTGCAGAAGCACGCCTAAGCGATGCTTCTAATTTTGCAAAGTTTGCTTATTTCTTTTTAACTGGCATTTTGTGGGTTGTGCCGGCAATGTTCATCATCAAATGGATGATAAAGCCCTAGCCCACATTTATCCGCTTACCTTTGTTATTTATAAGCGTAGTAGCGCCTGATAGCATGGCATGAATGTAACGCGTTTTTTGGAAATCTCCATTAATAGAGATACGCGGCAACGCGCTTAAATGTGTTTTATGCGCTTTTAAACAGACCCCATGTCTTGTGGTTACCGCGCTTGTAAAACCAAGCTTATTGGCAATCTCAAAATCGCGCACATTAGCAGCAGCTGGAAAACCATATGGATAGGCAAAGTGTGCAGGCTTTTTTGCTAGCTTTTTTTCTATTTCATTTCTACTTGCGCTTAATTCTAATTCGCATTCATCATCTGATAAACGAGCAACTGCATAATGATGAATGGTATGTGCACCAATGGTGCATAGGCCTGTTTTGCAAAGCTGCTTGATTTCTGTCCAAGTCATAATAGCGTTTTTGACATGCGTCTTTGCATCAAACTTATATTGCTTGCAAAGCGCTGCCATAATTTTTCGCTGCTCTTGCTCGCTCACTGATTTTGATAAAAAATCTAGGCACTCTTTATAGGCCTGTGTTTTTTCATTTATAGTATTGCAGTTAAAGCTAAACGCTTTGTTTTGGTGTGTGAATTCTATACTAGAATTGTCTTTAATGATGAATTCTAAATCTTCCCACCACAAAGTGGCTCGCCCATCTACAAGCCCAGGCGCCACATAAATTGTGTAGGGCACACTATGTTTTTCAAAAATTGGCGCAGCATAAACCGCGTTGTCTTTGTAGCCATCATCTAGGGTGAAGCTCACAAATTTTTGTGTATCCCCTTCTTTGATGCGCCGTGTTGCTTCATCTAGATCAACAAAATCATAGCCTTTGTTTTTTAAAGAGATGATGAGCGCTTCTAAGAAATTGGGGGTTATGGTTAGGCCAGAATTTGGTGCAAAAGCACTGCTCTTACCATCATCAGCATTAGCTGGTTGCACGCGGTGCAGCATTAATATACCGCCCAAACTACCCGTTAACGGTTTAAAAACCTTATCTACAAAAGGTAGGCTACAACACTCTAGAATGATTTTCGTTAATAATTTTGATGGCATATTAGCTTAAACTTTAACCTTAACAATTGGAATTACTGGCTATAGCTATCACAAAATGCTTATCTATAGTTTAACCAAGTCAACGTGCCATTTAATTGGTTTTGTTTGAAAAGTTGGAACTGTCAACACATGGACATGCAAAGCGTTAAGACAGATAACAAGACTGCATTTGTAAACTCTATTGATCTATCTATTCATGATAGCATTAGTAGTTTGAAAAATGCTTGGCTTGAGTTGGAGCAAGATTGCCCAATTTCTGTTTATCAACGCCATGGCTGGGTTGAAGAATTTATTGGCACTTATAAAGATAATGAAAATATAAAACCTTACATCATTGTTGGTAAACTCAATGATGAAATTGTGTTTTTGTTACCCCTTGCCATTGCTGGTAAGTATATTAAGCGCATACAATTTATTGGCGGCACGCACTCTAATTTTAATTTGGGTATTTTCTCATCAAAATTTGATTACATGATTGATGGAGAAGTGATTGCTCAAATTTTCAAACGTATTTGCGCATTAAACTCATGCATTGGCTATTTGACACTTACCTGCCAACCAAAACAATGGCGTGGAAAGCAAAACCCGCTTATGCATTTACCGCACCAAGCATCTACCGCCCCTGCATTTGTTTTAAAGTTAGGTGGTAGTTTTGAAGATGCCCTAGCCCATGGCAATGCAAAGCGTAAGCGCAAAAAGTTTCGTCAGCAAAGTAGAATGTGCGAGAGCGCTGGCGGCCATGAATTGGTAATCGCAAAAAACAAAGAAGACATAAGCTTATTGCTCGAAACATTTTTAGAGCAAAAGGCTGCCCAGCTAAAAGAGATGGGTATTAAAAACACATTCGATGATAAACGCACCTTTGATTTTTTGCAGAAGTTAGCCACTAAATCATTGAAATTAGACGAGCCTTTACTCCGCTTATATGGCTTGAAAGTGGGCGGCAAAATTGTTGCAACATTTGGCGCTGGTGTTTTGAAAAACAGAATGTCTGGCTATTTCAGCTCTATGGATAGAGCCCAGCATGCCTCACTCTCGCCCGGCGAAATGCTGATATACCTTATTGTGCAAGATGCATGTGAAAAGGGTTATGAGCAAATAGATTTTGGACGCGGAGAAGAGCGATATAAGACTTCATGGTCATCTGAAAAAAGAATGATGTATGATGTTATCGTGCCAATCAGTTGGATGTCTGTTCCAATTGTAGCTGCAAGACTGTTTGTTAGAAGGCTACATAGAATTGTCAGAGGCAATCCAAAACTATGGCAGACTTACAAAACAATACGCTCATACAAAGCAAAATACCTACCGGCTTAAACCGATAGGTATTATTTTATTCTCATAAAATTTTGACTTTAACTTATGCTGATTGCGCTAATTCTAGCTCTTGCATTTCGCTTGCGCTGCAATTGATTACCAATGCTTCATCAAAACCATTTTGAATTAGGCTTTGCTCAAGCGCTAGGCAGTCTTGAATGTCTGCGCCAAGTGTTGGAATGAAAACAACAGTGTCGTTTGTCGCAATTTTTGACAAACCATTTACGCCAATTGGACCACAATCAAAGATTACATAATCATTTACCTGTGCAAGAGATTTTGCAAGATTTTTTAGATTGTCTAAATTATGGGTCAGCGTTTCATTTGTAAGATTGCCAGAACCCAAGATTTTAGCGTTACTATAGTTGTCTTTTAATACAGCCTTATCTAGTTCAACTTGACCAGTTAAAAACTCACCAAGCCCCGCCCCAGAAACACTACCAATCATTTTTGAAAGTGTTGCATTGGTGCCAGTTAAATCGATAACGATTACATTTTTGTTGTTATTGGCCAAAGTTCTAGCAAGATTTAACACCACTTTAGAGCCTTCATCACCACCTGGAGATACAACTGCAATTGATGCATGGTCTAAGCCTAAAGCCGCATTTTGAGCAACATTCAAGCTCACGCCAATTGGTTCATTAGAGCTTTCGTCTCTCATCAAATCAGCTTTTGCAGGCACGATTGGCGCTTGTTGCCCCATATCAAAACTTGATGACATGTTAGCAGAAGTTGGGTTTAAGCGATTTGAAATTCTGTTCACAGCATTTGCGCTGCCAGCTGCTTGCGTGATCTGCTCTTCGCTCATTTCAACCTGTTCAACTTGTGGCTCTTGGCCATAAACTTTAACATCGCTTGGCTCAATTAGCTCATCTTGCACATCAACTACATGCGTTTGTTTGCTTAGCGCTTCAACATGAGGTGTCTCTACATGAACATCACCGATATGAGCCGCTTGTTGAACTGGAGCTGCTTGCTCAGGCTCGACGGGCGCATATACAGTGCGATCAACAGGCTTAAACGCACGACCACTTAGTAATTCGATTGCCAGAATGCCGATAATGCTAAGCAATAGAACTGAGAGCGAGCCAGCAATCGTAAATGGAATAACCTTTGGAAAATGTGATTTGAAGGCAATTTTACCGCGTTGATTTATCACTGCATCTACAGGGTTATAATCATTTGAAGCTCTTGAATTTGCTTGAATGAATTGGTTTTGATAACGCTGTAACGCGTCACGGTTTGATACAACCTTACGCTCAAGCTGGCGCAGCTGAACTGCTTTTTCGCCAACGCGTGAAGCCTCAGATTTTAGTCTATTGATGTTTTGCACCAATTCATTTTCTTGGCTACGACGCAAGTTTACATCGTTTTCTAAACTCTTAAGAATGTTGTTTGCAGCTGTCTTGATTTGCTTTTTATAGCCAACCAATTGTGATTGAGCTGCTTTAATTCTTGGGTGGTTTGGCAATAGAGATGTTGATAGCTGTGTGATGTCTGCTTCAATGCCAGCAACACGCTCTTGCAAACGCTGAATAAAGCCAGATGCAATAACCTCTGGAATTGCATCTATTGATGCGCCGCTTTTTAATGCCGATCTGATAGAAGCAGCTTTTGCTTCTGCAGAAGAGCGCTGTGAACGCACACGTGACAATTCAGTTGAAATGTCTGACAATTGCTGTGTTGCAAGTGATGTATTATTTGCACCTGTAAACAGATCATTGCTCGCACGAAATTCTTCCATTGCAGCTTCAGATGCTGTTAGTTTTGTCTGCAAATCTTGGATGACAGGGCCAAGCCAATCAGCAGCTTCGTTTGTAGAAATGCTTCTTGCGCTCTTATTTCTTTCTAAATATTTTTCTGCGATCAGGTTCACAACATCTCTTGCGAGTTCTTTTCTGTGCGACCAATACTTTATAAATATAACGTGAGAGTTTGGCGTACCAAAAATTGTAAGACGTTTGATAAATTTATCTAAGATTTCAACTTCTTGAGCCGTTGGCTCTACAAAGCCATCTGCAGAAACTGATTTTGCAGATGACGCGCTATTTTGTGCAGGGCTCTTAAAGATGTTTAGTAAATTATCTAAAAAAGCAAAGCTGTTTTTTGTAGCAAACTCTGCATCATTTACTAGGTTTAATTCGCGAATAACCTCGAGTGATAAATCATCAGATTTTAAAATCTCAACCTGCGTGCCTACAATACCAATATCAATTCTTGAATTGGCTGTTAGCTGCCCCTCGCCCAAAGATCTTGTGAACACTGATTCACGCTGCTCAAGCAAAATGCTACCAGTAGACTGGAAACGCTCTGGCATAAGTGAGAACAGAACAAAAAACAAAACCGCAGTAACGATTGTCAACAAGGCTAAGAACCATTTACGGCGAGCAATACTCCCCAATAGTCCTCTAATATCGATGTCTACATCTGCAGATACATTTGACGCGCTTGGCATTTAAAACTCCTAATACATTTAAGGCGAATATGAACGAACATGGTAAACAGTTGTTTAACGCGTTTAGATTTAGATCGATTTTTGTCCTTTAAAATTAAAATGAGTTTGGTTTTATTTAGATAATAAAAAGAATGGATTGGCCCAAATCTAGAAAAGTTGAAAAAGTCATTATTCTTTTCACCAAATTGCGCGGCATTTACCGAGCATTAACCATATTCAGTAATAACTAATTTCAACTAGGTGTTGCTTTGACACCCTCATGCTAAATTTTAGGATTCGATAAATTGTCGATTTTCAAGCGAACAAAAACAACTTTTTCAGCACTTGCTATTGTAAGTGTGCTTGCAACTGGATGTGCAACATATCAGCCAGTGAACGAAGCCTTTCATGCAGTGCTAAGTCAGCCTTATCACTTAGATGCAGGCGATCGCCTTAGAATTACAGTGTTTGAACAAGCAAACCTTAGCAATACCTATTCTGTAGACAAAGGGGGCTATTTGTCCTTCCCTTTAATTGGCTCAGTACAAGCACGTGGTAAGACTTTGAAAGAAGTTGAAAGAAATATCGCAATGCAATTGCGTGATGGTTTTATTAGAAACCCTGATGTTTCTGTTGAAGTTGATAGATATAGACCCTTTTATATTATGGGCGAAGTAAATGCGGCGGGCCAATATACATATGTACCTGGCATGACAGCGCAAAATGCTGTGGCAATTGCTGGTGGCTTTACAGGTAGAGCGCAGCAACAAGATGTAGATGTTACACGCCATGCAAATGGTAAAATTGTTAATGGCAGAGTGCCATTTAGCGACCCTATCATGCCAGGAGATACGTTGTATCTTAGAGAAAGATTGTACTAAGCAATCATGGCAAAGCAAAAGCTTAAAATAGTGCACTGTTTTCGTTCGCCTGTAGGCGGCATATTTCGTCATGTGCGAGATTTAGTTGAACAACAGAGTAAAGATGGCCACGAGGTTGGTATCTTGTGCGATTCTAGCACTGGCGGCGCTTATGAAGACAAGCTTTTTGAAGAAATACGACCACAATTGGCTCTTGGTATCACGCGCATTCCTATGCGCCGTTCGATCTCACCAAGCGATATTCTAACGCTTTGGAAAGCCTCTAAAGAAATTAAAAAATTGCAGCCAGATATCTTGCATTCTCACAGCGCCAAAGGTGGCGCTTATGCAAGAATAATTGGCTCAGCCTTACGAGTATCAGGTAATCGCGTTGCTCGTCTTTATTGCCCTCATGGAGGTAGTATTCATTACGATGCTAAATCCATTAAAGGACGGATCTTTTTTGTTATTGAACGCTTATTTGAAAGTCTCACAGATCGCCTGATCTTTGTGAGCAAATATGAGCAAGATGGCTATAGCGAAAAAGTTGGGGAACCCAAATGCGCTGTCTCATTGGTTTATAATGGCCTCTCTAAAGAAGAGTTTTTGCCTGTTAAACCAGACAAAGATGCAGCAGATTTTTTGTATATTGGCATGATGCGTGACTTAAAAGGCCCAGATGTTTTTTTAAACGCTCTGGCAAAGTTGCAAACTGGCAAAACTGGCCCAACGGCTCATTTTGTAGGTGATGGCCCTGATAAAGACAATTATATCAAACAAATAGCCGAATTGGGCTTAAGCGAAAAGGTAACCGTGCATGATGCAATGCCAGCACGCGAAGCTTTTGCTATGGCAAAGTGTGTTGTGGTGCCAAGCCGCGCTGAATCGATGCCGTATATCGTTTTAGAAGCCGTTGCGGCCTCTAAGCCTATTATTTGTACTAATGTTGGCGGCATACCTGAAATTTTTGATACAGAGCTGGATACGCTGGTAGAAGCTGGCAATAGCGATGCACTTGCTGCAAGCTTTAAAAAGATGCTGGCTAATAAAAATGCTTTAAGCCAAGCAAAAGAGAGCATGCAGCGTTTAAAAGAACGCTTTTCGGTTGAGGTGATGTCGAAGAACATCATGCAAGCTTATCGAGATTCTATGCAGCAATCTTAAGTTTGCGCACATTCGATTGCTTTTGACCTTTATTATTAAATAATTCAAACCTTACAAATTTGAGCGGCTTTTTGCTTAACAGGTGTTTGCTTTAGCGCGTTAGTATCCTGCCTTTTTTATTAAGTTTTCATTAATCTTAAACGCATTACGACGCCATATTTGGGCTAAATATTGCGAATTTCCGTATTTTTGTACCATTTTGGGAAAACTCACAATTTTTTGTTAGGCATTTCAAAGTAACATGAAGTCAAATTTATTAAATTAGGCTCATAACGATGAAGACGAAAACAATTGATCCAAAGGTTCTATTTTCTAAAGACGCGGTAACTGCCGCTCAGGAAGGAAATAGACCAAGCTCTGCTCAAAAGGTAGAAATGAGTGAACTTGCAAAGAAAGTTGCTGCGCAGTTTTCTTCTGATGTGATCTCACCAATGGTGATTGTAAATTTCTGTCGCTTGATAGAGCTGACCCTTTTAATCGTTAGCAGCTTGCTGATTTATCTAACCTATGTGGCCCCTATTGGCGCTAGTGGTGCTAGCGGCGCTACTTATGTGCTTGTGTCATTTTTGGGCTCTGCCTTAACAATTTTGGCGCTTTCAATTATTGATGGCTATCAATTACAAACGATGCGCAACTATATAAAGCAGTTTTCTAAGTCTATTTTAGCATTTGCTGTTACCTTAATGGTGATGAGTGCTGTTGCGTTTGTTTTAAAAGTTGGCGCAGATTTTTCTAGAGTATGGTTTGTGAGTTGGTTTGCCTTTGGCGGCGCTGCATTATTGGCGTTTCGCGCCATCATGACGCTTCATATCAGAAATCTAACATCATCTGGCCGATTAGAGCGCCGTGCAGTTATTGTAGGTGGGGGCGAACCTGCTGCCGATTTGATTCATTCGCTTGAATCAATGAAAGACAATGATATTCGCGTTTGCGGTATCTTTGATGATCGCTCAGATTTGCGTTCACCACCTGTTATTGTTGGCTATCCAAAGCTTGGTACAATTGATGAATTGGTAGAATTTGGCCGTAAAGCTAGAATTGACATGCTTATTCTGACATTGCCAATTAAAGCTGAAAACCGCGTGCTGGCCTTGCTTAAGCGTTTGTGGGTATTGCCTGTTGATATTCGTCTATCAGCGCAAGCTACAAAACTACGCTTTCGCCCTCGTTCATACTCTTATGTGGGCACGGTACCGTTTTTAGACGTGTTTGAAAAACCAATCGCTGATTGGGATGAAGTGGTTAAACGTATGTTTGACATTTCATTTTCTATTATGGGTCTTATTGCATTTAGCCCAATAATGTTAGCGACTGCTATTGCCATTCGCTTAGAGAGCAAGGGCCCTGTTTTGTTTAGACAAAAAAGATATGGCTTTAACAATGAAGTGATTGATGTGTTGAAGTTCCGTTCAATGTATCATGAAATGTCTGACCCTGATGCGAAGAAAGTGGTTACAAAGGGTGATCCACGCGTGACTAAAGTTGGTCGTTTTATTCGTAAGTCTTCAATTGATGAACTGCCGCAATTGGTAAATGTTCTTAAAGGTCAATTGTCGCTTGTAGGCCCTCGCCCGCACGCTGTTAATGCACACACTGACAACCGCCTATGGGATGAAGTTGTGGATGGCTATTTTGCTCGCCACAAAGTAAAACCAGGCGTTACTGGCTGGGCACAAATTAATGGCTGGAGAGGTGAAGTTGATAATCCGGAAAAGATTAAGCAACGCACAAACTTCGATTTATATTATATTGAGAATTGGTCGTTATTGTTTGATTTGAAAATTGTTTTCACAACACCATTCAAACTGCTTAATTCAGAGAACGCTTATTAAATATGGCCTACACACAAGCAATAGAACAAGCGAGCTATAATACGCCAGGGTTCATGAACCCGCATGTTCGTAAGCTTATTGCAAATACAATGATTGCAATTTGTACGTTTTCTAGCGGCTTTGTGATTTTTGAACCTGCGCCATACGATCTGCTTATCATTTTATTATTTGCCACTTGGGCACTGCTTGGCATGAAAATATCGCGCTATATTGTGCCTATTTTCTTTTTATATACGTTGTTCAATTTTGGCGGCATAATAGCGACCACACAAATGGACGATTTTGGTCGTGGCATGATGTATGTTGCCGTCTCTTATTTCTTGGCGCTGTCATCTGTCTTTTATGCATCGATCATCTTAGAAGACCCTTCTCGCCTTCGCATCATATTTAGAGCCTATGTGCTTGGCGCGGTTGTAACCACCATATTGGGTATTATTGGTTATTTTGGTTGGATAGGTGGTTTTGAACGCTTTACCAGATACACCCGTCTTATGGGCGCGTTCCAAGATCCTAATGTGTATGCACCTTTTATTGTGATGCCAATATTGTATTTGGTTTATGGTATGTTGAACCGTGGCGGCATTTTAATGCTGGTTAGAGCGGCGGCTTTACTTATCTTGATCTTTGGTTTGTTCTTGGCGTTTTCACGTGCTGCGTGGGGTTTGTCGCTTATTACGGGCGGCCTGTTTTACTTACTGCTCGTTATTAATGAACAGTCGGCTAAGGTGCGTTTAAAATACATTGCGCTTGGCGTCGTTGGCGTTGTGAGTATTATTATCTTGCTGGCAGTTGCCCTGCAGTTTGATGCCGTATCTTCTTTGTTTGCTGAGCGCTTTAAAGTGGTGCAAGATTATGATGGTGGTGAATTGGGTAGATTTGCACGCCATGCCCTTGGCTACCAAATGGCTATGGAGCTACCACTTGGTGTTGGGCCTTTAGAATTTGGTTATATGGTGGGCGAAGATCCGCATAATAACTTTATTAAAGCACTTATGTCTCATGGTTGGATTGGGTTTGTGTCATGGGTCATTATTATGTTTTGGACCCTCATTGCTGGCTTTAAATTATTGTTTAAGCAGCGCCCTTGGTTGCCGTATTACCAAATCGCTTATGTGGTATTTTTAGGCCATTGTGTGATTGGTAATGTTATTGATACGGATCACTGGCGCCATTACTTCTTTGCTGTGGGTGTTGTTTGGGGCTGTATTGCCGTTGAAAAAACAAACGAACGCAGACTTAGAATGGAAGCTGAGCAACAAGCTGCTTAATTACAGGTCTCTGCAAATGCACGGAGCATTGCTCTGCTAGAACAAAAAATAATCGCGATAAATGAAACTAAAATGGTCGGAGCGATAGGATTTGAACCTACGACCTCCCGTCCCCCAGACGGACGCGCTACCAAGCTGCGCTACGCTCCGATTTAAGTTCAATACAGCTCTTGTATTTGCATGCACTAACTAGATTTCTCTTATCAAAGAAAA
>JBGCEA010000064.1:0-4737 GCA_045105915.1 Nitratireductor sp. | reverse complement strand
CCCTTTTTCATTTCGTCTTCTAGTATATTTGCCATGTCTTCATCTGCATCGCGCGAGTGAATGACAAGTGGCAGACCTGTTTTTCTTGCAGCTTCTATATGCACGCGAAGACTTTGTGCTTGCGCGCCTGCATGTTCTTTTTGATAAAAATAATCCAGTCCAGCTTCGCCAATTGCCACAACCTTTGGATCGTTTGAAAGCGTGATTAGCTCATCTGCACTTACGTCTAATTCTTCGTGGCTGTTATGCGGGTGTGTGCCAACGGAGCAAAACACATCATCATATTTATTTGCAATATTGAGAACTTGATCAAATTTACGAACGCGCGTGCAAATGGTGACCATACGCACAATGCCAACATCTCTTGCGCGTTGCACAATATCGTCTAGATCTTCTTGAAAATCTGGAAAATCTAAATGGCAATGTGAATCAACAAGCATGTTCATTGTGTTTAAGCTTCTGTATCTACAAAACGTGGGAACACGCCTTCAGGCTTTGGCAATGGTGTGCCTGGCACTAAAGCCGCCTCTTCTACTTTGAAGTGGCGCTTATCGCTTGGAACCGACAAAAGGTCTAAAAGCTTTGCGCTGCTTTGTGGCATAATAGGCTGTGTTGCAATTGCACAAATACGAACGGTTTCTGCAACCACATATAAAACTGTCGCCATGCGATCAGGGTCTGTCTTTTTTAAACCCCATGGCGCTTGCGTATCTACATATTGGTTTGCATTGTGCAGCACTGACCAAATATTTTCTAAATATTTGTGAATTTTCTGCTCATTCATGTCTGCTATACTAGCTTCATAAATGCCATAGGCTTGGTCTAGCAAGGCTTTGTCTTCTGGTGTGAATGCACCATAGGCTGGCACTTTGCCTTCGCAGTTTTTTGCAATCATAGAGAGCGAGCGCTGAGCCAAATTGCCAAAGTTATTGGCAAGGTCTGCATTTACTCTATTTACAATTGCCTCGTGGCTGTAAGAGCCGTCATTGCCAAATGGCACTTCGCGCATAAAGAAGTAACGTGTTTGATCTAGGCCATATTGTTCGATCATGTTGAATGGGTCGACAACATTGCCGACCGATTTTGACATCTTCTCGCCTTTATTATTCAAAAAGCCATGTGCATAAACGCGCTGTGGCAATTCAATACCAGCTGACATTAAAAATGCAGGCCAATAAACGGCATGAAAACGAATGATGTCTTTACCAATTAGGTGCAGGCTTGCAGGCCATTTTGGATTTTCTTTTCCGCCATTGGCAAACCCAGTTGCAGATAGATAATTGGTCAAAGCATCTACCCAAACATACATCACATGTTTGTCGTTATTGGGTACAGGCACGCCCCAGTTGAAGGTTGTTCTTGATATGGATAAATCACGCAAGCCCCCTTTCACAAAGCTTAGAACTTCGTTGCGGCGTGCTTGTGGCCCTATAAAGCTCTCATTTGCTTCATAGTGCGCAAGTAACTTGTCTTGGTAGTTTGAAAGGCGGAAGAAATAACTCTCCTCTTCTACCCATTCAACGGGCGAGCCTAATGGTTCGCGTCTTACGCCCTCTTCATCTACTTGGGTTTCGTCTTCATCAAAATAGGCTTCTTGGCGAATAGAGTACCAGCCGCCATAGGTGTCTAAATAAATGTCACCATTGGCTTCCATGCGCTGCCACAATTCTTGGCATGCCTTTTTATGGCGCTCTTCTGTGGTTCTTATAAAATCATCATTTGAACAATTCAGCACTTCGACCATTTTTTTGAAAACAGCTGAGTTTTTATCTGCAAGTTCAATTGGCGTAATGCCTTCTTTTTCTGCCGTTTGTTGCATCTTTTGGCCGTGCTCATCTGTGCCAGATAAGAAGAAAACATTTTTGCCATCTAGCCTATGAAACCTTGCCAATACATCTGTTGCGATGGCTGTGTAAGCGTGGCCAATATGAGGAACACCATTTGGATAGAAGATAGGTGTTGTGATGTAAAAATTGTTCGTCGTCATAATTGCTTTGCTTTTTTAAAAAATGGGTTTGCTTTGCAGCTTTATATTCGAATTTGATTATTCAAATAAGCCTATGTGGGGCATTTGTCGAATGTTTTTAATCAACTAATGTGAATTTGCTATATGCTGTGCATGGCATGAAACAGCGATAATATGGTTTGTTTTTTATCCATGTTCCAAGTTTGCATTGTTTGGAGCGATGTTTTTGTATCTTCCCAAACTTGAGCGATGTTTTGCAATTTTTCTTTATTGGCAAGCGTGTTTGGGTCTTTGAGTTGATTTGATAGATGATCAAATATCAATTCTATAAAGAGTTTAAATTCGTCAGCTTTTGATGCCAAAGACAAAGCGCCAGCTAGTTTGTAAAGCGCTGCCATATCTGGTGAAGAATGTTCTACATTTTTTATGAAGTCTTTATAAAACACAACTGCCTGACTTTGGCTTAGCAATATTGCGCGTCTAACAGAGCCTTTTGATAAGTGAATTAAATCTTCTATTTCATCGTCAGATTTGTCGTCTAAAATTTGGCTATTGCTTAGGGCTTTTTTCAGCGTTGCATCGTTTAAAGGTTTTAGGTTTAAGCTTTGGCAGCGTGATCTAATGGTTGGCAGTAAGCCTCTTGGTGAATGCGCTAAAACAAGAAATATGGTATTTTGTGGCGGCTCTTCTAACACTTTTAAAAGTGCATTTGCGGCTGATGTGTTTAAATCATCTGCTGGATCGACAATGCATATGCGCCATGCATCTACGCCGCGCGATGTTTCAAAAAAGCGAACTGCTGAGCGCACTTCTTCTACATTAATAACAGTTTTGAATTTCTTTGTTTTTTGATCATACGGTCTTCTTAAAACTTTGATGTTTGGATGTGCGCCCTTTGAAACTTGTGAATGCACCGCGTCGTCTTGAAAAGAAAAACGCTCGGGCGGCGTTTGGTCATTTGTCGTTCTTAATAGGTGCTCGGCAAATCTAAAGGCAAATGTTGCTTTGCCAATTCCTTGTGGCCCACTGATGAGCCATGCATGGTGCAGTGTGCCATTGGCAAATTTATCTGCTAAAAAGTCTAACTCTGTTTGATGCCCCAAAAGCGTCAAATTTTCACGCGGATCAGCTACACCGTCTATGCGGTCGAAAGCGTCTATTTTGTAGTCTTCTTGAATCACGCGTTAGCTCAATTTTTTGTTTATTTGTTTTTTAGATTAAAATGCTCAGACACAATCGCCCAAATTCTTTCTGCAACTTCTGCTTCGCTTCCACTTGCATCAATTACTTTACATCTGTTTGGTTCTTGTTTTGCAATCGATAAAAATCCTTCGCGCCTTTTTTGTTGTAATTTCAAAGATTCTTTTTCAAATCTATCTGGCGCTGTTTGCGTGTCTCTTCTTTTATTGGCGCGCGCCATGCCCTCACTTGGGTCTAAATCTAAAATAAGGGTCAGATCTGGCCAGGTAGAGCCACAGGCTATTTTTTCAAGTGAATGTAATAATGACATTGGCACGTTGCCTGTGATGCCTTGATACACTCTGGTTGAATCGAAAAAGCGATCACAAATAACGGTTTTATTTTTATTAAGCGCTGGCGTAATTACGTTTTCTACATGGTCGCCTCGCGCGGCTGAAAACAATATTGCTTCCATTTCGGGGCCAAACTTCTCTGCAGCGCCAGATAATAAAACATGTCGAACGGCTTCTGCTCCAGGTGAGCCACCAGGTTCTCTGGTTAGTAACACTTTATGACCTAGTTTTTCAAAGCGTTTTTCTAGGCGCACAATCTGACTAGACTTACCAGCACCCTCGCCCCCTTCTAGGGTTATAAAAATGCCTTTGCGTTTTGGTGCATCAGATGCTTGAGATGATTTGGTTTTGTCTTGTGATTTTTGAGATTTTGAGACACTAGATTTTAACTTGTTGGACATATTTAATTTGGAATCCAGCTCGTTAGTAATTCTTGAATAGCGTCAATTGATCTTCTTTTTAAGCCACCTTGGTTTACATCTTCTAGCGCATAAAGCGGTGTTTCTTGCGTTAATACATCACCCAGCCAAATTTTGAGTGTAGCAATTTGATCGCCTTTTGAGATGGGTGGTAAAAGAGGATATTGATATGCAACTCTAGCTTTTAGTCTATCGCGGTTTCCAACTGGTAGAAAAATTTCGAGTTCTGAGCCACTAGAAACGCCAACGCTTGAAAGATCGCCGCCATAAACACTAACCTCTGCCAATTCTTCTTCACCGCCAAACAATGATAATTTTTCAAATGCTCTAAAGCCCCAATCTAAAATTTTACGCCCCTCTTCTGCGCGTTCTTTTTTAGATTTCATACCGCTTAAAACAGCAATTAAGCGTTGTCCATCTCTAACAGCAGAACCAATAATTGCGTAGCCAGATGCTTCTGTAAAACCAGTTTTAAAACCATCTGCGCCAATGTTCATTGATAAAAGCGGATTGCGGTTTCTTTGCTCAATTTTGTTCCATGTAAAGGATGGCTCTGCATAATAAGCATAATGCTGCGGATATTGGCTAATGACGTGCTGTGCCAATTTTGCCAAATCATGCACTGTTACGTGTTGTGCTTCGTCTGGCAGACCTGTTGCATTTTTAAAGGTTGAGCTTTTCATACCAATTTTGCGAGCACGCTCATTCATTAGGTTTGAAAATGCAGCTTCTGATCCAGCCAAGCCTTCTGCAATTGCAATCGCACCATCATTTGCTGATTGAACAATGACGCCTCTGATCAGGTCTTCTAGAGCGATCT
>JBGCEA010000063.1:0-6034 GCA_045105915.1 Nitratireductor sp. | reverse complement strand
CGCCCTTCAATTGTGGCAGAGCCCATATGAGGCAAAATAACGAGTTTGCCTTCATTAGAGAGCTTCATGAGTTCTGGGTTTACTGCTGCGTCGTAGCTTAAAAAATCTAAACCAGCACCACCAAGCTTATTGTTGGTGAGCGCTGTTATTAGCGCCTCTTCGTCAATCACCTCACCACGTGCTGTATTTATGAGCAGCGCATCTGGCTTCATTAAGGCAAGGCGTCTTTTCGACATTAAGTGAAAGGTAGCTGGTGTATGTGGGCAGTTAACTGACACAATATCCATGCGCGCCAGCATTTGGTCTAGGCTGTCCCAATAGGTAGCATCTAACTCTGCAACTGTAGCATCGTCTACTTGGTTTCTGTTGTGATAATGTATGGAAAGGCCAAAGGCTTTTGCTCGTTTTGCAAATGCGGTTCCTATGCGGCCCATGCCAACAATGCCTAATTTTTTACCCCAAATGCGTTGCCCTAACATCCATGTTGGAGACCAGCCTTCCCACAAACCATTTTCAATGGCGCGTGTGCCTTCTGTTATGCGGCGCGAGAGGGCTATCATTAAACCCATTGTCATATCGGCAGTATCTTCGGTTAAAACATTTGGGGTGTTTGTCACCACAATGCCGAGCTTGCTGGCGGCTTCTACGTCTATTTGGTCTGTACCATTGCTAAAGGCGGCAATCATTTTTAGCTGATCGCCTGCTTGAGAAATTAGGGTACTATCAATCGTATCAGTAACCGTTGGCACCAAAACTTCAGCTGTTTTAACAGCCTGTGCCAGCTCAGCGCGGCTCATAGGTGTATCTTGTGTATAAAGCGTGGTGTCAAAAAGTTCGCATAAGCGTGTTTCTACGCTTTCTGGTAGTTTTCGCGTTACAATCACTTTCAAGGGCTTTTGCACCATACTTTTCTCTTCAAAATCTGTTCTTGTTGACGTGTTTTTAACCATAACAAGGCAATATAACTTAATTGGATTGGTAGAAAACATCATCCAGTAAATAATTATAGCGTATTTATCACTCAGCGAACAAACAACAAAGTAAAAATCGTTTGAGAGATTTTATTTTCGGGGCACAAAATGAACCAAATAATGGGCAATATGATTAGATTTAAAAAGCTAAACACAATTTTGATATCTGGTTTACTAGCAACTACGATACAAGTTGAGATGTCTGCTTATGCTCAAACTGGCGCTTCTGGCTTGCCCCTACCACGTTATGTTAGCTTAAAATCTAACCGCACAAATATGCGCGTTGGCCCTGGTAGAGACTATAAAGTTGGCTGGATGTATACGCGCAAAGGCCTGCCCCTAGAAATTTATCAAGAGTTTGATAATTGGCGCAAGGTACGCGACTTGGATGGCCATGAGGGTTGGATTTTAAGTTCGCTTTTATCTGGCGAGCGCACTGCAATTGTAGCGCCATGGAAACGCGATGATAAATCAGCGTTAATCAACTTGTTTCAAGAGCCCAAAGATGGCGCACGTATTACTGCTCGCCTTGAGCCTGGTGTACTTGGAGAAGTAGATGAATGCGCTAATGGTTGGTGCAAGATAGAAGTCAAAGACTATGAGGGCTACGTAATCCAAAAAGAAATTTGGGGCGTGTATCCTGACGAGTCTATTAAATAAGACTTCTTAGTTTGGTCTAAAATTTGGAACTGGCACATTTGATGTTGGCAGTTTCAAAAAGATACCAGCTTCTATGGGTCTGCTTTTATATACCGCCAACGGATCTACTTTTGGAATATTCAATGCAGGCGCACTAAAAGCTGCCAAACTTGGCAATCTATATTCTAGAGCATTTTCATTTTTTGAACTCGCATTTAAAACCGCAACACAGTTTTGCGGTAAATCTGCAAGTGTTGTGTATCTTGGCTTTTTTGGCTTAGTTGGTTTGGGCTTTGGCTTAGGTTTTGGTTTGGGTTTTTTGGGCGCAAGCGCAACCTTAAACCACCAATCTAGTTTTGCACCACATTGCGCATCGCTGCCAGTTGGTGCTTGTGTTTTGCAAGCAGAAGAACCCGCCTGACAGCCCATGCGAACATGAAAATGATAATGGTGCCCATAGACGGGTCTAATTTTGTTTAGCCATGAGCGATCGCCTTTTACGGTTTCGCATAGTTTTTTCTTAACGCCTGGATGCACCAAAACACGCTCAACAGATGGAAACTTTGCTGCATGATACAAAATACGCTCATGCGATTTTGTCCATCGTTTATCATCTACATACACAGAGCCGCGTTTTAAAACCGAGACAGCGCTCGTATTTTCGCGCTCTTTATAGCTCAGTCTTTTATTGGGCATTGGCATAAACCACAAATCGGCATCTAGGCCAATTTGGTGAGACCTATGGCCAGTAAGCATAGGACCGCCACGCGGCTGCGAAATATCGCCAACCATAATGCCGTTCCAGCCATCGTGTCTTGCTTTTACAGAAAGCTCTTGAATTGTTTTAACCAGCTCTGGGTGCCCCCAGCGTCTGTTGCGCGATAAGCGCATTACTTGCCATGTTGGCCCATCTACTGGCATGGCTACCGCGCCGCTTAAACAGCCCTTGGTATAAAAGCCGTGCGATGCAGGCTTAATAGCGGCAGGCAGTTGCTTGGTGCCGAATAATTTTTTTGCAGGTGTTTGCGCATGCCCATCAGAAATAGTGTCTAGAACAACGCCCAAACCAATGCCTATACTTAAGCCAGCTGTTAAAACAGTTGAGAGAATGTTCTTTGAAAAATTCTTCATTTCTTTTCCTAGAGGCCCGCAAAGCAAATCACTTACGATATGATATAATTTTATGAGCATTTACGAAAGGGAAAGAAGAATAAAATTAATGTGTGCGACAAACGCTTTAATCGTCTCGTACTTTGCCACGCATTTTTTTTACTTGTGAGCGGCCAGATTTTTTCTTTAAGCGTCTTTCAACAGAACCTCTTGTGGGTTTTGTTTTGCGTCTTTTGGGCGGTGGCGGCTTAGATGCCTCGGCAATTAATGCCGCTAATCTTGCGCGCGCATCATCTCGGTTCATGCCTTGCTGGCGAAACTTTGACGCTTCTAGAAGCAACTCACCTTCTTGTGTCATTAGATGTGATGCAATTTTGTAAAGACGCGATTTTACATAGGCGCTTATTGAAGGTGAATTTTTGACATTAAAACGCAGCTGTACGGCAGTAGAGACCTTGTTGACATTTTGTCCGCCTGGCCCTGCTGAGCGAATGAAGCTTTCACTTAGCTCACTTTCTGGAATATTAAGTTTGGGTTCTGCCATTGCTCAATGTTTTGATGTGTCTTGTTTTTGATTATAAAATCAAAGCTTATGCTTTATTGATGGCAGAAAAAAGAGAAATGTAAAAAGAAAAAGCCACAGCCAAATGAATGACCGTGGCTTTATAATTTTTAGTTTTATTTATCGCTTAACCGCGCAACACGCCGCCAGCCGATTTTTCAACATTTGCAATGATTTTAGCTGAAATCGCTTCGATCTCTTCATCGGTGAATGTTTTGTTTGCTGGCTGAAGTGTTACTTCAATCGCGACAGATTTTTTGTCTTCGCCAAGCGATGGCCCTTCAAAAATATCAAACACGCTCACATTGGTTATGAGCTTTTTGTCTGCGCCATTTGCTGCCTTAATTATAGTTGCAGCGTCTTGGGCTTTTTCTACAACAAATGCAAAGTCGCGCTTAACCGCCTGAAGACCAGATAAGATAAGCGGCGATTTTGTGCGTGTCGCTTTTGCCTTGGGTGTTGGAATTGCATCTAGATAAATTTCAAAACCGCATAATGGGCCGCTTACATCTAGCGCTTCTAGAGTCATTGGGTGGAACTCACCAAATGTACCCAAAATAATTTTTGGGCCTAGTTGAATTTTACCAGAGCGACCTGGGTGATACCAATCTGGCGTATCTGTGTTTATCTGTACTTTGCTCACGTCCATGCCACATGCTTCTAACACGCTCAAGGCATCTGCCTTTGCATCGTTTACGCCAACTGGCGCTGCATTTGCTGCCCAGTCACGCCCACTACCGCTAAGGCCAGCCGTGCCACGACGAACACCACTTGCGCAGCTTCTTTGTGTTTGTGGTGTGTCACCTTCAAAAGTGTGGCTCACCTCAAAAAGCGCTACATCGTTTACGCCTTTATCGGCGTTACGCTGTGTTGCTAAAATTAAGCCCGGCAATAAAGAAGGGCGCATGTCTGACATGTCTGCAGAAATTGGGTTTGCCAATTTTAGCTCTGGCAATCCGCCACCAAATATCTTTGCGTGGTTTTCTTCAATGAAAGACCATGTGACTGCTTCTAACATGCCACGCGAAGCAAGACCGCGACGCGCATTGCGTCTGCGTGTTTGATCAACCGTTAAAATGGCTTTGCCAACTGTGCCAAGACTTGGCAGTGGCGTTGCTTCAATTTTGTTGATGCCATTAATACGCATGACTTCTTCAACAAGATCGGCTTTGCCAAATACGTCTGGGCGCCAGCTTGGAACAGCAACTTGCAATGTGTCGCCTGCACCAGAAACACCAAAGCCCAATGCTTGTAAAATTTCTATAGAGCGCTCGGTAGATACTTCTATGCCTGTTAGGCGTTTAACTTCGCTCAATGGAAAATCGATGATTAAAGATGGTTTTGGTGGTTCGCCAACGATTGTTGATTTTGATGCTTCGCCGCCGCACAGTTCTAAAACTAAATTTGTTGCATGGTCTAAGCCTGGCAACATGAAGCTTGGGTCTACACCGCGTTCAAAACGATAACGTGCATCTGAAACAACACCCAATTCGCGGCCTGTGCGCGCAACAGTTAACTCGTCCCATAGGGCGCTTTCAACCAGCACATTTGTTGTTTCTAACGAACAACCGGATTCTTTACCGCCCATGATACCCGCTAAAGATTCTGCGCCATTGTCGTCGCCAATCACAAACATGGCTTCATTTAGCGTGTAAGTTTTATCGTCTAGCGCTTCTAGTTTTTCGCCCTCTTTTGCAGAACGTACAACCAATGCACCTTTTACTTTGTCCGCATCAAAAACGTGAAGTGGACGACCCAAATCGAAAGTTACATAGTTTGTGATGTCTACCAAAGCTGAGATAGGGCGAAGGCCAATTGATTTTAGTCTTTGCTGCATCCACTTTGGTGATGGACCGTTTTTAACGCCCTTCACATAGCGAAGTCCAAAGGCTGGGCAAAAGTCTGAATTTTCAACTTTTAATTCTACTGGGCAATCGCCATTTTCTTGTGGGGCTGCAATCGCTTTATGAATTACTTTGCCAATGCCAAAAGCTTCTAGATCGCGAGCAATGCCAGCAACACCAAGTGCGTCTGGACGATTTGGCGTGATGCCAATTTCAATTACAGGATCGCTCAACCCTGCATAATCTGCGAAGGCAGATCCAATAGGCGCGTCTTGTGGCAATTCGATAATGCCATCATGATCTTCAGAAAGCTCTAACTCGCGCTCTGAGCACATCATGCCAAAACTATCAACGCCGCGAATATTGCCAACTGAAAGTGTTACATCAATGCCAGGTACATAAGTGCCAGGGCCTGCAAATGCGCCAATCAAGCCTTCGCGTGCATTGGGTGCGCCGCAAACAACTTGTTTCACTTCACCATCGCCAGTGTCTACAGATAGAACTTTTAGTTTGTCTGCATCTGGGTGTTTTTCAGCGCTTAGAACTTTTGCAATTGTAAAAGGCTTAAACGCTTCGCGCGTATCTACATCTTCGACCTCAAGACCGATCATGGTTAGCGCTTCAACGATTTGTTCTAGCGTTGCATCTGTTTCTAGGTGGTCTTTTAGCCATGAGAGCGTGAACTTCATTTCGCGGTCGCCTTATTCGTCTTTTGGGTGGCTGTTTTTTTAGCCGTTTTCTTTTTCTTCGCAGCTTTTGCTTTTTTGTTCGCCTTTAGCGTAGCGGCTACAATATCTTCCATCGTTGGAATTTTGTTTTTTGCTTTTTTGGCTGCTGTCTTTTTCTTTTTGTAACGTGCCTTTTGGCGATCTTGTAAATCGTCAAAAATGACAAAGCCAATTCTGTTA
>JBGCEA010000062.1:0-3559 GCA_045105915.1 Nitratireductor sp. | reverse complement strand
GCCAAGTTCGATCAGTGTGTCTGCAGCGCCAGATTTGGAAGAAAGCGCGCGGTTGCCATGTTTTGCAACTTTCACACCTGTACTTGCGACCACTAAAGCGGTTGCAGTTGAGATGTTTAATGAGCCTTTTGAATCGCCGCCTGTACCCACAATATCAATCGCATTGTCTGGTGCATCTACTGGCAGCATTTTTGCGCGCATCGCATTTATGGCGCCCACAAATTCGTCTTGTGTTTCACCGCGCACTCTCAGCCCCATTAAAAGGGCTGCAATTTGTGATGGCTGCGCATCACCTGACATTAGATGGTTGAAGGCAAATTCTGTTTGCGAAATGCTTAAGGTTTCACCTTCTGCAACACGACTGATGATGTCTTTAAAGTCGCTCATTTTAAATCCCAATTCTTTAATTAACGCGTATTTGTGCGCGCTTGCTAACTTTTATTAGTGACCTCTAGACGTGTCAGATGAGAGGGCAGCTGCAAGCGCATCATTGTTTACAACAACCGATTGGTTTTCTTGTAATGACACCACAAGTCCAGACAACACATCGTTTTGCAGAGCGCCATTATATTGATCGATCTGCGTTTGCGCGGTTGTGCTTGGTGTTTGTGCTTTTACATCGCTCACCTTAATCACAATTTTAGTCGATGCATCTTCGCCATTTGAAATGATGATAGAACCGTTTTCAATTGCAAATGCAGATTGAACTGTTTCTTGGCTTAAATCGTCATTGCTTTGTGAACGTAAAAGAGGCTTTGAAGTTTTTAGTCTCTTAGAGACATCATTAATTTTCAAAATATTTTTAAGTGCTGTTTCTAAAGATGCCGCTGAAATTGCTTCTTCGCGTACTTTATTTGCAAGTGCCTCTACAGCCTTGTTTGTTTCAGCTTGAGACCAATCTGCAATTACGTCATCTTTCACTTCATCGAGTGTTTTTTGGCGCTCATCCGTAATTTTATTTACCTCATACCAAACCAAACCATCATTATCTATGTTGAGAGGCGCTGTCTCTACACCTTCGCCAGCATTGAAAATTTCGCTGATCAGTTTTTGCTGTATTGGAAGATCGGCAATTATATCGCCATTAATATCACGACCAGAACTATCGATGTTTGCTACTACACGTGCTGTTAGGCCAGATAGTTTTGCAGCATTGGTTAGCGTCTCGCCAGCAGCGCGATCGTCTTCTATTTTGTCATGTGTATCAAAAATGCTGCCAGTTGCGATTGTAAGTGCAAGTTGCTTTTTCAATGCATCTTCAACTTCTTCTAATGGCTTTACGCTTTTTGGTGTAATCTCAACTGTTCTAAGTAGAACATAACCAAAGATTCCTTTAATAGCGCCGCTCACTTCGTTTAGCTTAGTAGAGAAGGCGGCTTTGGCAATTGTTTCATCAGGAATGTCTTTTTGCTGAATTTTGCCAAGGCTAATATCTGATGCAGTTTTGCTTTGCTCATTTAAAATGGTTTCAAAACGTTCGCCATCTGCAATGCGCTTAGCGGCAGCTTCTGCTTTTTCTTTGTCAGTAAATACAAGTTGTTGTACTTCGCGAATTTCTTCTTGAACATATTGGCTTTGGTTTTGCTCATATGCTTCTTCAAGTGCTTCACGTGTGATTTTTGATTCGTCAGCAATGTCGCTTGGCTCTAATTTTACTATCGTTACTTTACGAAATTCAGGCGCTAGATAATTTTGCTTATTTGCTTCAAAGTAAGTGCTAATTTCATCATCGCTAGGAATAGCAACCGGATCAATGTTGATCTCAGACAATAGCGCATATTCAAGCACACGTTCTTCTGCTTGTGATGCTTCTACAATATCGTAAAATGCTTTTGGAAGGTTTGTGTTTTGCGACACGCCTTCAATAAGCTGAGAGCGCACAGCAACTGCTTTTCTGTTTTTTACATATAATTGCTCAGACATACCGATTTGATTTAACACACCGCGCAGTCTTGCACGCGAGAAGTTGCCTGTTGCATCTTTAAACGATGGATCGTCGCCAATCATGGTCGAGAGTTGCTTTTCAGAAATGCCGAGTCCCATTTTGCGAGCGTTTTCATCTAAAACGGCACTAGAGGTTAGGGTTGTTAAAACACTTTGAGGAATGCCAAACAATTGCGCCTGCTCATTTGTGATTTGAGTGCCTAATTGTCTTGATAGGGCATTTGTCTGATTTGCATAAGCTAAACGATAATCTAAAATATCGACTTCTGTTTCACCAACGCTAATGACAGAGTTGCCAGGGCCTGAGAAGGTAGAACTGGAAACGCCATAGACTGCAAAACTTGCAGCTAGTAAAACTAAAAATATCTTAGCGGTCCATCCGCCAGCTGCTCCGCGCAACATGGTTATCATTTTAAATTCCTAAAATTTAGCGTTCGAGAAAACGACGCATTGTCATAATTTGTCTTTGTATACTGTGTTCACAGCACTACCTCAACTAAAGATAATGTGAAAATACAAAGTTTGTGTATTTTGTTTGCTCTAAAAGCTTGCATGATGGCCTTTGCGACTATAGATAAGTCGAAATTATTAGTTTTCCCCGTTTGTGGGGTGACTTGCACAAATCTTAAGGTTGATCTTATGGAAACCGTATTAATTGTTATTCACCTAATGGTGGTTTTTGCTTTGGTTGTCGTTGTGTTGTTGCAACGCTCTGAAGGCGGCGCTCTTGGAATGGGCGGTGGAGGCGGCGGCTTTATGTCAGCACGCGGCGCGGCAAATGCACTTACCAAGACAACAGCTCTTTTAGCAGCTACTTTCTTTGCAACTTCTATTGCGCTTGGCATTTATGCAAATGTAAATGAAAGCTCAGTTGATGTGCTTGATAATGTTCAAAGCGCACCTGTTGGTGATGGAACTTCTATTTTGGATCAAATTACACCTGAAAACGAGCGTGCTCAAGATCCTGAAAACCCAAGCGTGCCAACTGGCAACTAAGCTTGTAAAAAATTGAATTTTAAGGCCCAGCAACTTTGCTGGGCTTTTTTTGTGAGCTGGTTTTGTAACTGGCTTTTTAAGCTGGAATCAGCTTTCTTGTGAATTGAAGCATTTTGTTGAAATTAGTGCTTTGCAAATCGATAATTTAGGAATAGTTCTTTTTACCCATGGCGCGATATGTATTTATAACTGGCGGTGTGGTTTCTTCGCTTGGAAAAGGTCTTGCATCTGCGGCACTTGGAGCTTTGCTTCAAGCACGTGGATATAAGGTACGTCTTAGAAAACTTGATCCGTATTTGAACGTTGATCCTGGGACAATGAGCCCATATCAGCATGGTGAATGTTTTGTAACTGATGATGGGGCAGAAACTGATCTTGATTTAGGTCACTATGAGCGCTTTACGGGGCGCCCTGCAAACAAAAAAGATAACATCACGACTGGGCGTATCTACCAAGATATTATCCAAAAAGAGAGACGTGGCGACTATTTGGGCGCAACGGTTCAAGTTATTCCTCACGTTACCAACCAAATCAAAGAATTTATTCTAGATGGCAATGAAGACTATGATTTTGTGCTTTGCGAAATAGGGGGCACTGTTGGCGATATTGAAGCGCTGCC
>JBGCEA010000061.1:0-2666 GCA_045105915.1 Nitratireductor sp. | reverse complement strand
ACGATGAGCGGTTTATGAGGCACAATTTCTACAGGTGCTAATACACGCAAAGACACAGGAATGAACAAAATCATAAGTGCGATTAAACAAAGTGTAATGCTGATGGGTTTTGAGAAAAAATTGGAAACGCTAAAGCGCCTTGGTTTTAAAGCCGACCATGCATGTGCACCCGTTTCTACAAGGCGCTTTGCCAAAACAATTTCGCGCTCTTGAAATGGCATTTCCTTTAAAAAAGAAATAGCCGCTAGGTCTTTGCCGTTTCTGTTTTTTATGGAGAGTTGCAACACATATGAAAACGGATATTCGCCGGTGGCATTTGATTTAGTTTTTATTCTAAAAAGTGTTTTCTCTTCTTCGTTTTCAGCGTTTTGAACATGTTCATTTATCTCATTATTCAGCGCTATAAGCATAGGCGCATGCGGATCGACTGTTGCGAGTGAAGACACTGTTTCTATTTTTGATAGCGTATTTTTCTTACCTAATTTGTGGATGAAAACTTGTTTTGCGCCCACCAATTTTTTGGTTTCATTGGCGAGTAAATATTTCAACTCTGCCAATTTTCCCGCTTTACGAATACTAGCCTCAATATTGAATAAATCTTCTATATGATTGGCATGCGCATTTTCGTTTTGCTTTTCTGCATCACTTTTTTTAGATGCATTTGTTCGTTGCTTTGCGGCATAACTAGCTGGATCAAATTTTATCGTTTTCGCATCTTCGATCGGTCGCGTGCTTTCCTTTTTCACATCCACTAGTGGTTTGCTTTTGTTTGAAGGCAAGTTTTGAGTTGCTAAAAGCGCGCTCATTTTGCCTTACCTTTAAACAAAGCAGTACCGCTCATACCAGATAAAACAGTGTCTTGTTGCTTATCAATTTTGCCAACCAACTTTATGGTTTGGCTGACAGGGTCCACTTCTGCGCCAATTCTAGACACATAGCCATTTACGCGTGCGCCTGTTTCATCAATTAAAAAATCGAATGGCAATTTTGGCTTCATCCAAGTAAGCCAGTTTGAGGGCACAACCATTTCTATTTCTAGATCGCTATCATCAATAATCACCATTAAGGGTTGATTATTTTTTGGAAATTCGTGCTGCCGCGTATTTAACTCAACCACACGCCCTGCAAATGGCGCTATGAAATCGCAACTGATATTGCGCGCTTTTTGCACTTCCATTTGTGCACTTGCTTCTACAGCTTTGGCGCCTGCTAGCCCTACTTCATCTCTTCCAACTGCGCCATGTCGCAAAAGTCTCTTTTTGGATTTATGATCAAGCCAAGCAGCGCTTGCAGCTGCTTTTGCAGCCTTTAACTCTGCTTCATATCGCTTGCAGTCAAAGCCGATGAGCAAATCACCTTTTGAAAAATTCATACCCTCTAGATAGGGTGCTTGCGCAACTGGCGCTAAGATGTCGGTCATGATTTCAATTTTAGCCGACGATTTAACAAGCCCCCTCACCTCAAATGCTAAAGGCGTGGTGTATGTAGATGTTTGATCGAGATTAAGGCCATTAAGGTCTAAATCAGTTTTATTCTGCACTTGATTTTGCAGTTGATCTTGCGCTTGAACATGTGGTGAGCCAAATGCCGCAAGTAGCGCCAACCCTCCTAATAAAAGTTGGCGCGTGTTTAGCTTGTCTTTGCACTTCATTTTTGTTTCCTCGTATTTACAAAAATTAAAACGGGTGACTATGGCCTTAGCCACCCGTGTCGCCACGCTTATTCCATGTCTGCTTAAGACTAGAAGTAAGTGTGGCTACATCGGCGTCTAAATCCAAATAATCGCCCCAAGGATCAACGCCAATTGATGAGTAAATGCCCGCAAATGCATTTTGCAAATCTGCATAGGCAATGTCGTATTTTGCAGAAGAAATGAGAGCGTTCATTTCCTCTCTAATCAAGCTTTGTTCAGACTGCGCACCAGAGCTTGCAGATACCTTCACGTGCTTTAATATTTTTTGCTGAACGTTGTTATATTCTGCAGCCGTCTTTGCAGACTTTTTGAGATAGCCATAACGTACACGCGATACTTCAACTTGGGTCATAATAGCCATGGTCATGGCAAGACTGCGTTGATCGTTTAAATTTGCTTCTGCCTCAAACACGCCTTTGCGCGTTGGGTAGGAAAATAATTTCATTAGGTTCCACGACGCTTTGGCCCCAACATTTACCCAATCTGAATTATAGCTAAACACGTTGCTGTCGTAATTACCGCTTGCAAACAGTTGAATACCTGGGAGGAGTTCTAAGAGTGCCGCTTCTGCTTCGTTTTCGTTGATGCGCGCTTGATACGATAATTCGCGCAATTCTGGTCTGTTTTGTAGTGCAAGACGCACCATCTCACTGCTTGGAATTTTTACATTTAGGCTAGACATTTTGCGAGTAGGAATAACCAAATGATAATGATCACTTGGGTTTAGGTTCATTAAGGCTGCCAATTGAATTTTAGCTGTTTTTAACTCACGCTGTAGCTTTTGAGATTGGCCTTTTATGTCTGTCCGTCGTCAGGGTTTTTGCAACAGAAGGTTGCTTAGTTTAAGCGAGAGTTCGGCTCATCTGTTTTGTTATATTAAGCGGCCTTCTTGCGGTATTGCAAACGCCTTAGTTTGAATGTATTTTGTTTAATCCTTTCTCTTTCCATTAAAATTGTTTGTCCACGACCGAAG
>JBGCEA010000060.1:0-12947 GCA_045105915.1 Nitratireductor sp. | reverse complement strand
TATCGCGACATGGACGTATCGGCGCTTGGCTATGAAAAAGGAGTAACACCTTTTTTAGATATACAAGCAAGCATTGCGCTAGACATTACAATTGAGGGCATTGAATCTGCCAGCCTTTCAAGTGGCGCTGGAATTGTGTCTGGTAAAGCTTACGATGATATAGATGCGCAAATGGTAGACATGGAAACCTTCGCCATTAAACGCTGTTGCATGCAACACGATATTCCAATGATAGGCCTACGCGGTATTTCAGATGGAAAAGAAGAATTAAAAGTACTGACTGACTGGACACAATATTTAGAATTAATTGATGAAAAGCTTGCACAAGCGGTTGATCAATTAGAGCAGGCAGTCTTAAACAACTCTATTGTAATCATCACAAAAAACTAAAATCGCGACATTGCACTATGGTGCTCAACTCTATAAAGCCTCAACATGAAAACACATCCTGATACAGTTTTAATCATTGATTTTGGTAGCCAAGTAACCCAGCTCATTGCACGGCGAGTGCGCGAGAGTGGTGTTTATTGCGAAATCGTTCCTTTTCAATTAGCCCAAGATGGCTTTGAAAGATTAAAGCCAAAGGCCATTATTTTGTCAGGCGGCCCAGCTTCAATCAATGACTATGATAGCCCAAGAGCGCCGCAATCAATATTCGATTCTGGTTTGCCCATTCTTGGTATTTGCTATGGCCAACAAACCATGTGCGAACAATTGGGTGGCAAGGTAGAAAGCGGCCATCACGGCGAATTTGGCCGCGCGCAAGTTAGCGTAAAAAGTGATTGCGCTTTGTTTGAGGGTGTATGGCAAGTTGGCAATGACTATCAAGTATGGATGAGCCACGGCGATAGAGTAACCAAATTGCCAGAGGGCTTCGAGGTTGTAGCAACTTCAAGCAATGCACCATTTGCAGCGACAGCTAATGAAGCTAAAAAATATTACGCAGTGCAGTTTCACCCAGAAGTAGTACACACACCAGATGGCGCAAAATTGATCGAAAATTTTGTCAAAAAAATTGCAGGCCTTTCGGGCGATTGGACAATGGCAACCTATAAAGACCAAGCAATTGATGCGATACGCAAACAAGTTGGCGATAAGCGCGTTATTTGCGGTTTGTCTGGCGGCGTAGATTCGTCTGTTGCAGCGCTTCTAATTCATGAAGCAATCGGCGATCAACTAACCTGCATTTTGGTAGATCATGGCCTAATGCGCAAAGACGAAGCCGCGCAAGTGGTGTCTATGTTCGAAGAACATTATGACATCAACCTGATCCATGTAGATGCAAGCGAAATGTTTATTTCAGCGCTAGAGGGCGAAGCTGACCCAGAGAAAAAGCGCAAAACAATTGGCGCACTTTTCATCGATGTATTTGAAGCAGAAGCGAAAAAGTTAGGCGGCGCAGCTTTCTTAGCCCAAGGCACGCTCTATCCAGATGTTATTGAAAGCGTGTCATTTACGGGCGGGCCTTCTGTTACCATTAAATCGCACCACAATGTGGGCGGATTGCCAGAGCGTATGAACATGCAATTGGTCGAGCCGCTACGCGAATTATTTAAAGACGAAGTACGTGTGCTTGGAAAAGAGCTTGGCTTGCCAGAGCACTTTATTGGGCGCCATCCTTTCCCAGGTCCTGGCCTTGCAATTCGTTTGCCAGGCGGCGTGACGCGCGACAAAATTCGCATCCTACAAGAAGCAGATGCCATCTACTTAGATGAAATCAGAAAAGCGGGTTTATACGATAAAATTTGGCAAGCCTTTGCTGTTCTAACCGATGTGAAAACAGTTGGCGTGATGGGCGATGGCAGAACTTATGAGCATGTATGTGCCTTGCGCGCTGTAACATCGGTAGATGGCATGACAGCAGATTTTTATCATTACGATATGAACTTTTTAGGCAACACAGCAACGCGTATCATCAATGAGGTGCGCGGCATCAACCGTGTTGTTTATGATATCACCAGCAAGCCACCAGGTACCATTGAGTGGGAATGAGGATATAAACAAAGATTATGTATGTTTCAGTTACTGGATTAAAAACTAAAGGCTTTGTAGGAATTTTTAGATTTTGGATGTTGGCTATACCATCATTTAGAGCGGCTCAAAAAGCAGACGGTTGTTTGTTTTGTGAAACAAAAACAGTCAACGGATATCACCACACATTTACCGTTTGGACAGATAAAACTGCAATGATGAAATATAGAGCATCGCCAGTTCATTTAAAAGCGATGAAGGTTTTTTCACAAATTGCATACGGTAAAGTTTATGGATATGAAGCCGACAACATTCCTACATGGAATGAAGCTCTAGAAGCTTTCAATGACCATGCGAGAGATGTTTAAAGCTTTCTAACAGTTTTCATGTTTCTATTGAGTGGGAATAGCACTATAGCTATTGAGCATTCATAAAGTTAGGAATTTTAGAATGTATATTCCACCGCACTTTCGCCAAGTAGATGCTAATGAGATAGCGCATCTAATTGAGCAGTTTCCGCTTGCCACAATTGTTTGCGAAAAAGACGGTGAATTTATAGCCAATCATATTCCGCTCTTATGTGTTGGCGAAAATAAATATGTTGGACATATAGCTAAAGAAAATGCGTTGCATACGGTTTTTCCAAATGGCGTAAATGCTATTGCAATTTTTAGTGCGCAAAACACTTACATTTCTCCAAACTGGTATCCATCAAAACAAAAAACACACCGCCATGTACCCACATGGAACTATCAAGTTGTGCATTTGCATGGGCGCATAAAGTTTGACCACTCAAAAAAGGCATGCCTTGCGGCCGTTGGCAAACTTACCAAAACATATGAGAAAATACATTCTGGTGACAAAGCATGGAAAATGTCTGATGCGCCAAAAGACTTTATGGATCAAATGTTAGAAAACATTGTTGCTTTCGACTTTGAGGTAGAAAACATAATAGCTAAAAGCAAAATTAGCCAAAACAGAGAAAAAGAAGATTTTGATTCTGTTGCGCAAAAAATGAAAGAACAGAATAATAATTTTTTAGCAAACTCAATGAGCGCTACAAAAGAAAAATTAAATAAATAGATTTAGCAAAAGCGCATTGCCGGGCTTTTTAACAGGTGTGCTTATTTAACAAAAACCAATTCGGCAATATTGCCATGCTCATATACCCAAGCTTCGCGCTCGCCCTGATAAAAACGACGATCAGGCGGGCAGGCCTCAATATTCATCTCATCCATATCCATACAAGCATTTTCCATCATTACGGCATATTCGCGTGCTAATTCTTGGTCGCTCTTTTGTGGCTTAGTGGCTGCTTCTTGCGCTTCGATTAAGCGTAAAAGTTCAATCTCAGATTCAGAACTTTTCATTGGGCGTACTCCGTACATTTCGCTGTTGTTGGAGCTATTGTGCGCTGATTCGGTTTCTAGGGTATTAATGACCTATTCTTAGTTTGTTAACCTATTCTAACCCTAGGGAAGATATTGGAAGTAAACAAAAAAACAAAACTTTGTGAGGGGTCTGTTCTAAAACACAACAATTGACTAGTGTAGCGCTTAATAAAATTGAATCTCTTTTGAATTCAAACAAAGCCTAATGGAGAACATCCCTTGTTTCATACCTTTTTTCCAACGCCCAAACTCTTTTTTGGTTCTGCCATCTTATGGACAGTCGCAGCCATTCTCTTGTGGTACTCCGGTATTGGCACTGCGGCCTTGCCTATGGATTGGGCAAATAGCTTAGCGCCAACTGCCATAGAAGGCGAAAGACCTCCATTTTTAACAGGCGATAAAATTTGGACATATCTTTACATCTTTATTTGCGGTGTAGTTTTTGCAGCTGCTTGGGGCTTTATAGAAAAAAGCAAATGGTATCTTTGGTCAGTTGTTGGCTCAACCATCATCATTTTAGCGACATATTATAATGTGCAAATCTCAGTCTTCTTAAATGACTGGTATGGCGGTTTTTATGACCTACTACAAAAAGCGTTATCTGAGAAAAACTCTGTAACGTTAGAAGAATTTTATGGTGAGCTTTTAACCGTTTTCCCAATTTTGTTGGCCAATATTGCGGCGCTAGTTTTGCTAGACTTTTTTGTTTCGCACTACACATTTAGATGGCGCACAGCAATGAACGATTATTACACAGATCGCTGGTCGCAGCTTCGCCATATCGAGGGTGCATCGCAGCGTATCCAAGAAGATACACAGCGCTTTGCAAGAATTGTAGAAGGTTTGGGTGTTGCCTTTGTGCGTTCTATGATGACGCTTATTGCATTCTTGCCATTGCTTTATACTCTATCAGAAAAAGTAACTGAGCTACCATTCATTGGTGCAGTCAATGGCTCTATGGTTTATGTCGCTCTATTATCTGCCGCACTTGGTACTGTTTTATTGGCAGCCGTTGGCATAAAATTACCTGGCTTAGAATTTAACAACCAAAAGGTTGAAGCAGCATACAGAAAAGAGCTTGTATATGGTGAGGACAATGAAGACCGCGCGCAGCCACCAGAATTGTCAGAGCTGTTTGGTGCGGTTCGCATAAATAACTTCAGACTATATTTTCACTATTTGTATTTTGGTGTAGCGCGTTGGACCTATTTACAAGGTTCAAACTTTATTCCACTCATTGCGTTAGGGCCAACAATTGTAAGTGGTGTTATTACGCTTGGTATCTTCACGCAAATTAACAACGCTTTCGAAAAAGTAGAAGAATCATTCAAATTCTTTGCAAATGCTTGGACAACCATCATCGATTTGATTGCGGTGAGAAAACGACTGGTTCATTTTGAGCAAGCATTGGTTGATGAAGGTATTTCAAATACTACAAAATCCAAAAGCTAGAAAATAAGAATAATGAGCTGTGCTTGGTAAAAAACGAAGCGCAGCTCTAAACCATCAAAGGGGTAACAATGTTCTGGTTATTATTAGGCTTGGTTGTTTTTCATGGTTTGCACTCTTTGCGTATGCTTGCACCCAATTGGCGCCAAGCGCGTATTACACAAATGGGCGAAGATAAGTGGAAAGGGCTTTTCTCTCTTTTATCCATTGCATCAGTCGCACTTATTGTTTGGGGCTATTCAATTGTGCGCGCAACTGAAGAGGTGGTTTATGTGCCATTTGCATGGGGCGCTAGCGCGAACATAATTTTAATGTTCTTCGTGTTTTGCCTAATTCCCTTTAATTTGCGCTCAAACAGACTTAGCAAAATCACAAAACACCCTTTTGCTATTGCTATGTTGCTCTGGTCAGTAGGACATTTGCTTGCAAATGGCGACTTAGCGTCTGTTATTTTATTTGGATCATTTTTAGTTTGGGTAGTGTTCTATTTGGCATTAGTTAGAAAAAGAGAAGACACCCCAAATCCTCATGCGCCGCTTTGGCAAGACATAGGCGCTGTTCTATTTAGCTTGGCTATATATGTCTTTTTCATATGTAAAGCACATGCGTGGCTCTTTGGCGTTTCGCCAATTGGCTAAATGCAATGACTAAATCTAATGACTAAATGCAATGCCTGTGGCTTTAGTGCAATTAACCGTTCTATCAAGGGTGTGCAATTCACCGATTGCATATTTAGGCGTAATGGCGTTAAAAGGGCTTTAAAGAAGTAAGTTGGCCATTGGGTTTTGCTTACAACATCTTAAATTACAAATATTTTATAGGTTGATATGTCAGACGATAGTTTTATCCGCGAAGTTGATGAGCAATTACGCGAAGACAATGCTAAAATTCTTTGGAACAAATATGGTAAAATCGTAATTGGTTTAGCCATTGCAATTGTTTTGGCAACTGCGGCCTATAGAGGGTACGAATATTATAAGAACACACAGGCAGCAACTTCGGGCGATGCATATATGGCAGCGCTTGCTTTGTCTGGTGAAGGCAAATACGACGATTCTATAAAAGCACTAGAAGAATTAAGCGCAAATGGTTCTGGCCAATACCCTGCATTATCACGCATTAGAATTGCAAGTGAGTTAGTAGGCAAAGGCGATAATGAAACTGCGCTAAAAGAGTTTGACGCGATTGCAGCAGACACGAGCTTTGCAGAAGACTTTCGTAACCTTGCAAAATTACGCGCCGGCATTATTGCGGTAGACACAAATGACTATGCTTCAATTTCTGCACGCCTAAAGCCATTGGCTGCTGCAGGTTTGCCTTATAGACATGCGGCAAGAGAAGCGCTTGGCATTTCTGCAATGAAAGAAAACAAGCTTCAAGAAGCGTTTGACTGGTTCACACAAATTGCTGGCGATAACCAATCAACAACTGGCGTTAGAAGCCGCGCAACCTTGATGCTAGATATACTTGCTGGCAAAGGCATTGGCGCAGCCAGCTAAGCCGCTATGCCTTGCGGGCTAATCCGCACAACCGCTGCGGGGTATCCCGCGCAATGAATGAGTAAATTATGAGTTTTGTCGTTGCCATTATAGGGCGTCCCAATGTGGGCAAGTCTACATTGTTCAACCGTTTGGTTGGACGTAAGCTTGCTCTGGTTGATGATCAACCAGGCGTTACGCGTGATAGGCGTTTAGCAGATGCCAATATTGGTGATCTTGAATTTCAGGTCATAGATACGGCTGGCCTAGAGCAAGCCCAAGAAGACAGCTTGGCTGGGCGCATGAACCAGCAAACTGAAATGGCGATTGAAGAGGCTGACGTTTGTTTGTTTTTAATAGATTCTAGAGCTGGCATAACACCAGCCGATGAAGGCTATGCAAAAATGCTCAGAAAACACGCTGCAAAGGTGGTGGTGGTTGCCAACAAACTAGAGGGCAAAGCTGGCGAACCTGGCTATTATGATTCTTTTAGACTTGGCCTTGGCGATCCTGTGCCATTTTCTGCCGAGCATGGCATTGGTAATTCAGATTTATACAATGCATTGGTTGAAGCCGTTGGCGAAGATAAAGCCTATGGCAATGAAAACGAACAAGACGAAGATGACCCTTATGCAAATCAAGATGAATATTTTGATGAATTAGAAGAGGGCGAAGAAGAAATCATTCCAGAATATGATGCAACAATACCTTTAAAGATTGCAGTCGTTGGTCGTCCTAATGCCGGCAAATCAACGCTTATTAATGGCTTGATTGGGCAAGACAGACTATTAACTGGCCCTGAGGCTGGTATTACGCGCGATTCTATTTCGGTAGAATGGGAATATAATGGTCGCCAAATAAAATTGCACGACACCGCTGGTATGCGCAAAAAAGCACGTATCAATGAGAAGCTAGAAAAGATGTCAGTCTCTGATGGTCTTCGTGCAATGCAATTTGCTGAGGTCGTTATCATTTTGATTGATGCGACAAAGCCATTTGAAAAACAAGATGTTCAAATTGCCGACCTTATAATTCGTGAAGGCCGCGCACCTGTGATCGCTCTTAATAAATGGGATCTAATTGAAGATCGCCAAGAAGAGCTAAAAGAACAAATTTTAAAAGCTCAAGAAAGTTTGAGCCAAGTTAAAAAAATGAAAGTTGTGCCAATCTCTGGCCTATCGGGCGAGGGCATTCCAAAATTAATGGATGCTGTGTTTGAAGTGCACAAACAATGGAATAGACGTATTCCAACGTCTAAGCTCAACAATTGGTTAGATGATATTCAATATCATCACCCACCGCCAGCAGTTGCTGGGCGCAGAATTCGTATGAAATATGCAACGCAAATAAAAACGCGTCCGCCAACTTTCATGGTAAATTGCACCAGACCAGAATCGATTGCCACTTCATATGAGCGCTATATGATAAATAGTATCAGGCAAACATTTGATCTATGGGCAACGCCTATTCGTATAATGATGAAGAAAACGGATAACCCATATCATACACGTGGCAAGCGCCGCGTTGAGTAAAGCGCTCCAGTTCCCTACAAAGGGGTGCTGGTGACAGAGTACTTACAATTGTGTGCTTACAATAGAGTGCTTATGCTGAAATGATTTAAGAGCGCAGGCTGATTGTTTTCAGTTTGCACTTTTTTGTTTCTCACGTGTAACATTTTGTGAAACGCATTTTTAAATTTGCCTCAAATTTCTCGCATTAATACTTCAGCAATATCTCATTAACAAAACATCAAGGTTAACAAACTATATTCATTTACAGAGTTTAGTTTAGTAACCGATTTTTTGGAGTAAAGTATTGCGTAACTCTAAATCTGCAAAGCCGAGCCTTTTGGCGCGCGCTAAAAAAATGTCATTTCCTGTAATTGCAGGCCTGGCAGTTTTCACTATTTATCCATCCATTACATCTTTCCAAGATATTGGTTCTCTCAACGCCGATGGCCCTAAGCTATCTTTGAGCGAACGTTGGATGGCTTTCATACCCCAAAGCGCGGGTGTTTCGTCTTTAAAGCCATATCAATCGGCTCAAATGGGCGCGGTGTCTTCGGGTCTTGTTTTAGACACCACAACGACAGGCAGCATAAAAGGCTCAAGCCAACTGCCTAAAAGTCTAAAAGAAGATGCAAAACGCATCGAAATTGGTAAGAAAAAGCGTTTGCCACAAACGGTAAATCGCGCTGTTAAGGGTAAAAGAGTAGTGTCTGCTACAATTGCACGCCCACCAGAGCATTTTTCTGCTGGTTCTGTTTTACAGCGTCATTCTTTTTTAGATGAAGTAAAAATTGATAAAAAACTTGAGTTGGCCTTTGTGAAAGCAAAGCCAGCTCAAGAAGCATTTGAGGTTGCCTCAACGTTTCAGCTAAAGAGCAAGCCAAAACCTGCCATTCAAGATGTACCAAAAGACTTGCCAGTAATGGTTGCAAGCCTAGTAGAGCAATCTCGCAGCAATGTTTTGGGTTATGCATCGCAAGAACCAGAACTAAAACGCTCGCCTTTCGCTGCAGTTTTGAAAAAAGAATCCGGTCCGCTTAATTTGATCCCAAAATTAGCGCCAAAAGACCACAAATGGGCTGCTCAGCCTTTGCCAAAAAGTTCTTTTTCCAAAACTCAGCAGCAATGTTTGGCTGAGGGTATTTATTTTGAAGCGCGCGGCGAACCAGTGGCAGGCCAAGCGGCTGTTTCTCAGGTTATTTTAAATCGTGTAAGAAACCCAACCTACCCAAACACTATTTGTGGCGTTGTGTACCAAAACAAGCATTGGCGTAACAGATGTCAGTTCTCATTTGCGTGCGACAACATTAAAGACCGCACTTCAAACAAAAAAATGTGGGATTTGGCCAATTTTGTAGCGCGCGAAACAACGTCTGGCCGCATTTGGCAAAAACAAGTGGGTTCTTCCACACATTATCACGCAACTTATGTGAATCCTAAGTGGGCAAAGAGCATGAAACGCGTTGGCAGAATCGGTCTGCACATCTTTTATCGCACATATGGCGGCGGTTGGTCGTAATTTGAGCAAAATAGGGGTTTTTTGCCCCCTTTTTTATGCCTAGTTTTGGCAGATTCTTCCTAAAGCCTTGTTGACGCATTGTCGCATATTCTTATTCTTTAGTTATATTCAATAAAATCAATCACTTAACTTGCAAATTGCCTGCTTGACACTTGGCGGGTGCAAATCTATGTTGCGGCGACTTTACGGGGTTGAGAAACACGCGTGTTTTTCTGCTTGATCTGGCCAATCTAGCCAATAAATGGCATGAGATTTTAAGGAACAAAAAGAAGATGGCGAAAAAACCAACTCTAAAGGCATCTAAAGACTTAAATGAGCGTTTGGCTTCACTAGAAGATAAATTAAATGCTCGTGAACAGGCTGAAGAAGCTAAAAGGTCAAAAGGCAAGTCAGATATGACTGGCTTTGGTAATGCGCTAAGACTGTCGAGCGAGTTTATTTCGGCTATTTTAGTGGGGACGGGAATTGGATATCTGATTGACCGTCTTGCAGGCACAACGCCATGGGCAATGATAGTATTTTTGCTGTTGGGTTTTGCTGCAGGTGTTATAAATGTTATGCGCGTTGCGGGTAAAATGTCGGATCCATATCAGTCGGGTCCATCTATGCCGCGCCATAAAGATGCAAATCGTAATGACGATATGTATGATGACGAAGATGAAGACTGATAAGAATTTTTGAGCGAAAGCTCCAAGCATTTGAAGGAAAGTTAAGTGGCTGCAGGTCCTATAGATCAGTTTAAACTAAAAACACTGATTGAGTTTGATATTAATGGTGTAGATTTATCTTTCACCAATTCATCACTTTTCATGGTGCTCACAGTAGCAGCAGCGTCTATGTTCATGATCTGGGCAACAAGCGGGCGCGGATTAATTCCAACGCGTATGCAATCTATTGCTGAAATCAGTTACGAATTTGTAGCTGGCCTACTACGCGACAGCGCAGGCTCTGAAGGCATGCGCTTCTTCCCAATGGTATTTTCGCTCTTTATGTTTGTATTAGTTGCAAACCTATTTGGTATGTTCCCATACTTCTTTACAGTTACCAGCCACATTATCATTACATTTGCGCTAGCAATGTTGGTAATTGGCACAGTGGTTGTTTATGGTTTTTATAAGCACGGTCTTAAATTCCTTGGCTTATTTGTACCTCAAGGCGTTCCTGCAGCGCTAACACCACTGGTTGTAGCAATCGAGGTTATTTCATTCCTTTCACGTCCAATCTCACTTTCAGTGCGTTTATTCGCAAACATGTTAGCTGGTCACATTACGCTTAAAGTGTTTGCTGGCTTTGTAACAAGCTTAAGTGCAGCGGGCGCATTGGGCATTGGCGGTGCGTTATTGCCACTTGCTATGACAGTCGCTTTAACAGGCCTAGAATTCCTTGTGGCATTCTTACAGGCTTATGTTTTCACAGTTCTAACTTGCATGTATCTAAACGATGCATTGCATCCAAATCACTAGGTCTTAGCAATAGCTAGGCCAAGGGTACTAAGATTAACTAAACTATTAAATTACTAAAACTCAAGGAGTTCACATTATGGAAGCTGAAGCAGCAAAATACATCGGTGCAGGTATCGCTTGTCTTGGAATGGGCGGCGCAGGCATTGGTCTTGGTCAAATTTTTGGTAGCTATTTGTCAGGTGCACTACGCAACCCATCAGCTGCAGACGGTCAATTCGGTCGTTTGATTTTTGGTTTTGCGGTTACCGAAGCTTTGGGAATTTTCTCATTGCTAGTTGCACTTCTTCTACTATTTGTTGTTTAATCAACATTCAGTTTAAATTGAGCGGGCATAGGCTCGCTCAATTTAATATTTAGAAGAGTATTAATACCAACTCCTTTTGGGGTATTGTAATGTTTATTACGAATGCATGGGCGGCTGAATCTGCAACAGATGGCACCGCTTTACAAAATGGCACAGTACAAGATACAGGCCACACACCTGAAGCAAGTGGAGCTTTCCCTCCATTTGATACAACCACTTTTGCATCGCAATTGCTTTGGTTGGCACTAACTTTTGGTTTGTTGTTCTATCTTATGAGCAAAATAATAATTCCACGTGTTTCTAGCATTCTAGAAGTACGTCGCGATCGTATTTCGCGCGATTTGGATGAAGCCAATCGCATGAAAGAAGAATCGGATGCTGCAATTGCTGCTTACGAGCAAGAATTAGCTGAAGCACGCAACAATGCCCAAAACATTGGCGCAAGTGCACGCGATAAAGCAAAAGCAGAAGCTGAAGAAAAACGCGCAGCAGCAGATAGCAAATTAGCAAATATGCTTAGCGAAACTGAAGCAACCATTGCAGCACAAAGAACAAAAGCTTTGGGCGAAGTTGGCAAAATTGCTTCTGACACAGTAAACGAAATTGTAAGTGAACTTGTTGGTACTACAGCAACTGCAGCTGAAATTTCAAAAGCTGTTAGCGCAGCACGTAAGTAGGAAGTTAGATTATGGAATTTTTATCTAATATTGATGCTACTGCATGGGCAACCATTGGTCTTGTTATCTTTTTAGCAGTTGTTTTTAAAGCAGGTGTTCACAAATCAATCGGTGCAAGCCTGGATGATCGCTCAGACAAAATTAGAAACGAGCTAGATGAAGCGCGTAATTTGCGTCAAGAAGCTCAAGAACTTTTGGCTGAATATCAGCGCAAGCGCAAAGAAGCAGAACAAGAAGCAGTTGAAATTGTTGAAGCTGCTAAACAAGAAGCTGAAAACATTGCACAAGAAGCTGCAGAAAAAACTGCAGACCATGTTGCACGTAGAACAGCAATGGCAGAGCAAAAGATTGCAGCAGCAGAAGCGCAGGCTGTTTCTGATGTAAGATCGGCAGCAGTTGATATTGCAGTTGCAGCAGCTGAAACAATTGTAGCTGGTAAGGTTAAAGGTGCAACGGCTGATAAGCTTATAAAGTCTAGCATTGCAGAAGTTAAGTCTCGTCTTAACTAAGTATAGCTTTATAGATTTTGAAAAGGCGTTGCATTGCAGCGCCTTTTTTATTGCCTAAAATTTGCACCATTTATTTCCTAATGGTTGAGGCTTTATTTGCCCATCATCAGTTTCAGCGACAGCGCCATATACGCTCACACAATTTCTACATATCTTTAATGGGAGCAAAGCTCTTGCGGTGTAACGCGCATGCGCCATGTTCTTTAATAGCTTCAATGTGCTTAGCGCTGCCATAGCCCTTATGCCCATCAAAGCCATATGGCGGATAGTATTCAGCGTTTTTAATCATCATCTTATCACGCATCACTTTTGCAATAATTGAAGCTGCCGCAATAGATACACTTATGCCATCGCCTTTTATGACAGCTGTTCCAATATTATTTAGCGGCAGTGGAACGTCTCTTCCATCGATCAAAATATGACCTGCTTTATTGCCAAGCGCCATCACACATTTGCTCATTGCAAGAAGTGTCGCTTGTCGAATGTTGATCTCATCAATTTTCGAAGCGCTTACACTTGCAAATGCAATTTGAGAACTCGCAACAATTTCATCAAAGAGTATGAGGCGTTTTTTTTCAGTGAGCTTCTTTGAATCGTTTAATCCAGAGGGAATATTTGTGGGATCAAGAATAACAGCCGCCGCAACAACAGGGCCAGCAAGCGGACCACGCCCTGCTT
>JBGCEA010000059.1:0-13105 GCA_045105915.1 Nitratireductor sp. | reverse complement strand
TTCATTCACCACTAATGAACCGTCTTTAAGCACAAAAAATTCAACGCCCATTACACCAACATAGTTTAATGCGTTTGCTATTTTTGTTGCTAACTCTTTTGCGTCTTGTTTTGTATTGTTTGATGCATTTGAGGGCACGGTGGAGGTGTGCAAAATGCCGTCTTTGTGCACGTTTTGTGCAGGTTCAAAACAAGCTGTGTCACCATCAATTGCACGCGCTATGATGATAGAAATCTCACATTCAAAATCTACAAAGCCTTCTAGCACACAAGGTACTTCGCCTGTTTCTTGCCATGCGGTGTTTAGCTCTTCGCTGGTTGCGCTTGCACTAATGCGGCTTTGGCCTTTGCCATCATAGCCCATGCGGCGTGTTTTTAAGATGCCATTTGCGCATTTTTGAAACGCATCACTTGCTACAACTTGTTCAAGATCGCTCAAAGTGTCGATCACAAAAAACGGCGCAGTAGAAATGCCTAAATTGTTTAGAAACTCTTTTTCGATCAAACGGTCTTGGCTTTTTTCAAGCGCAGTAGAATTTGGCAAAAGAGCGATATGCTCTTCTAAATAGTGAACACTAGAACTTGGTATGTTTTCAAATTCGTAGGTTATGACATCGCAGCTTTTTACCAGCTCTTCTAAGGCAGAGGGTTCGTCATATTCTGCCACAATGTGTCTGTTGCAGGTTTGTGCCGCTGGGCAATCTATATTGGGTTCAAGTACAATTGTTTTTAGACCCAAACGCGATGCGGCAACTGAAAGCATGCGGCCTAATTGTCCACCGCCCAAAATGCCAATTGTGTCGCCGCTTTTAAGTGTCTTATTTGTAATTGTCATTTTAACGCCATGTACCAATTATGTGTCGTCTGTTGGATATTCTGCAATGGCAGAAGTTTGGCTTTCGCGCCATGTGTCTAGATTGTCTGCAATCATATCATTGGTCAGCGCTAAAACAGATGCCGCTAAAAGCGCTGCATTCGTTGCGCCCGCTTTGCCAATTGCTAGCGTTCCAACTGGAATGCCAGCCGGCATTTGCACAATCGATAGCAAACTGTCTTTGCCGCTTAAGGCCTTTGATTGAATTGGCACACCAAAAACAGGCAAAGGCGTATAGGCCGCTGTCATGCCAGGCAAGTGGGCTGCTCCGCCAGCGCCAGCAATAATGATTTTGAAACCTTCATCTTTTGCATTTTTTGCAAATTCTGCCATGCGGTCTGGTGTGCGGTGCGCAGAAATTATGCGTGCTTCATAAGAAATGTCGAGCGCATCTAGCGTGTCGGCTGCATGTTTCATAGTAGGCCAATCAGATTGAGAGCCCATTATAATTGCAACTAAGGGGGAGCTGCTTTGCATGAGATTTCCTTTTAATTAAGCAATAATGTTTGGTGTTGTGTCGATGTGTAGTTTGTTTATTTCGTCTTTTAAGGCCAGTTTCTTTTTCTTGAAACGTTGTATGCAAAGCGCGTCTGCGCTGTCTTTAATGAGAGCTTCAATTGCATTCGAATAGTCGTTATGTTCGATCTGCAAACGAGCAAGTCTCATTCTTTTTTCTGATTGCTCTTGATCTCGCATCGATTCGTTTTTTGACCTCAATTAAATGGTGTTTGTGACCTAGCAGAAATTGTGTCCCAATAAAATCCCAAAATTTTACATATGTTTACGATATTTTCCTCAGGTCAAAATTTGGGGTTGTGTGGGTAGGTTGGGTTATGGTCTTATGGTTGTGTTAGCAACACAATTATAGGAGTAAGCCATGGCTTTAAGTTCCCACATTGATCAGTTGAAACAAAGGCATATGGAGCTTGAACAAAAGCTCTCACAAGCCCAAAAAACACCAAGTGTTGGGCAAGATGAACTTGTCGAAATTAAGCGTAAAAAATTGTTGATTAAAGATAAACTGAACCAATTGGTTCATTAGGTTTGCGTATCTTGAACATGTTGAGGGTAATGCCTCTTCTTAAAAGAGGGAGAGGATAGCTCCTCTCCCATCCCATATAAGCTTTATTCCTATTATAATCATTGCTGCATAAGTAATGTTGTAAAACAGACCTTGCGAAGCTCTTTTAACTGCCCAAATACCAATAAAAGCACCAATGACAGCAAAGGGTATTAGGCTCACTGATATCCATAAGTTTTGCGAATTAAATTGCCCTAGAGCAAAATAAGGCACTACTTTTATCGAGTTGATACATGCAAAGGTGACGGCTGTTGTGCCAGCGTAAATTACCTTGTCTAACTTTAAGGGTAGTACATATGCTTGGTAGGGCGGTGCGCCAGAATGCGAGATAAAGCTCGTTAAACCTGCCAGCGATCCCCAAAAATAGCCCAGCTTTTTGTTTTCTGATTTTGGCTTATGTTTGAGCATGTCTTTTGTAAATTGTAGGGATGCGAAAAAGATTGAGATTGTGCCAAGCGCTAGGCGAAAGAAATCATCTGATAGATATGAAGCTGTAAGCGCGCCAATGGTAATGCCAATAATTGTGGCTGGAACAATTGTCCAAAAGACTGACCACTTTACAGATTGTCTATAGTTATAAACGCCAATGGCATCTCCAACCAACAAGATGGGTAAGATAATGGCAGCCGCTGTAACAGGTGCAATAACCAAGGCCACCATTGGGGTAACAATGCCAGCCATGCCGCCACCAAAACCGCCTTTTGCAAGGCCGAGCATCAAAATTGCAGGAATAGCAACGGCATAAAACCAAGGTGTGTTTGCGCTAAATTCTAGAATTTGATTAATCAAACTTTTGCTTTCTTGTCTGGCACGTTACATTTGAACTAAAATACGCTTGTTTGTGTACACCATGGCATATAAACGAGGTGATATATAAGAACCTTATCATTTAAGAAAGTTATGAACGCAATGTCTCACGATGAAGAACATGTGGAATTAGAAGATCGTTGTAGAGTTGTTTTAATCGCGCCAACGGGTGACCAAGCAGTTTCGCAAGTGAGCGAAGCGCTTCAAGGGGGCGATGTTGCGAGCGTTATAATAAACCAAGGTGACTTGGATGAGGTGCAATATAGAGAGCATGCCAATGCACTTATTCCTGTTATTCAAGAGGCTGGCGTTGCTGCACTGTTGGTTGCCGACACACAGCTAATGGGTAGAAGCGATGCAGATGGTATATTCATATCAAATGGCATCGATGCTTTGATTGAAGGTTTGGAGAAGTTCTCACCTAAAAAAATAGTTGGATTTGGCGGCGCTAAAGATCGTCATAATTCTATGATGGCTGGTGATATTGGCCCTGACTTTATTTTTTTTGGTAAGTTAAATGGCGATATAAAGCCTGAGGCACACCCTAAAAATATTAAACTTGCCGAATGGTGGTCACAATTGGTTTCTATACCATGTGTTGTTATGGCTGGGTCTGACTTGCAAAGCGTTGTTGAGGTTGCTCAAAACCGTGCTGACTTTGTGGCGCTAAATCTTGCAATATTTAGAGATGTTGATGGCCCAAAGGCTGGCGTTGCAAAAGCAAATGCTTTGCTTGAAGAATTTGCGCCCAGCCTAAAGGTTGAAGAGTAGGATTTTATTTTGGTATTTGCGCAGTGTTTTAAGCCTTGCCCGCATTTGAGTATGTCAGCTATTGGTCTGATAGCCGGCATATTGTCTGGTAGCTTGAGCGCAAATTTAGCCTATGCTCAAACAAGCAATAATGAGACGGCTAGTGCAGCTAATTCTGCTTCTAGCGAAGTGAGCATTGATGCGCGTATGGGTAATGAAGCTAACAGCAAAACGCCCCAGCCAGATTTGGCTTTTGGTGCTTTTCAGCGTGGTATGTATTTAACAGCTTTTGAACTTGCTTTGCCGCGCGCCAAGTTGGGCGATCCTGCGGCGCAAACCTTGATAGCAGAAATGTATGACAAAGGTTTGGGTGTTCCAAGAAGTTTGAAAGAATCGACAGCTTGGTATGCGTTGGCGGCTGAAAATAAAGATCTTGAGGCTCAGTTTTCTTATGCGGTTAAATTGCTTGAGGGCAAATATGTTAAAGCAGATAAAAAGCGTGCAAGGGCACTCATGAAAATAGCTGCTGATGGTGGCCATGCAACTGCGGCTTTTAATTTTGGTCAAATGATCATGAATGAGCGTCCAACATCTAGCGGTTTTAAGCAGGCATTGCCCTATTTTGAAAAAGCCGCAAATGGAAGAGTGGCAGATGCTTATTACTCACTTGCAAAATTATATGAATCTGGCCGTCTAAATGGCTATCCTGAAAATAAGTTGGCGCAAGAGTGGATGTTAAAAGCGGCTAGGGCTGGCATTGATACTGCGCAAGTAGAGCTTTCTATTTGGTTGGCAAATGGCAAGGGTGGCATAAAAACGCCCAAGGTTGCTTTTCAGTGGATGCAACGCGCTGCAATGGGAGGCAATGTAATTGCCCAAAGTAGGCTTGCTAAAATGTATCTTGAGCCTTTTGGGGTTGAACAAAATATAGTTGAAGGCGCAAAATGGCATATTATTGCGCGTCGTGCTGGCCTAGATGATCCATGGCTCAATGAAATTTTGTCTTCTTTAGATCAAAAAGATTTAAGCGCAGCCCTAGAAGCTGCCAATAGATGGCCTTCTTAAATTTACCAATTTGAGTGTTTTTTATCTCTCTTATTGAATCACACTTGAATACTTTGTCTATTTAGTTCATTGAAACCATCAAATTTGCTGCTTTTTAGCATTTCTTCTAATTTTAAGTTCAACAGCTTTAGTTCACACGCAAAGTGTGCGGGGATCGTCCTATGAAAATTAATGGTAACCAAGTTAAGCCCGGCAATGTTTTGGAACATAATAAGAGCCTTTGGGTCGTTGTAAAAACAGATCATGTTAAGCCAGGTAAAGGCGGAGCTTTTGCACAAATAGAGATGAAAAATCTCTTAAATGGCTCAAAGCTAAATGAGCGTTTTCGTGCAACAGAATCTGTTGAGAAAATTCGCTTAGAACAAAAAGATTTTCAGTTTCTTTATGAGCAAGGCGATATGCTGGTTTTCATGGACAATGAAACCTATGAGCAATTAGAATTGCAAAAAGAATTTGTTGGTGATCGCAGTGCGTTTTTGCAAGACGGCATGGAAGTGACTGTTGAATTGCACGAAGAAAAGCCAATTGGCATTAGATTGCCTGAGCAGGTAACATTAGAAATTGTTGAGGCGGACCCTGTGGTAAAAGGCCAAACTGTTTCTTCTTCTTATAAGCCTGCTATAATGGATAATGGCGTGCGCGTTATGGTGCCACCCTTTATTGAAGCTGGCGAGAAGATTGTGGTTGATACAACTGAAATCACTTATCTGCGCCGCGCTGAATCTTAAGCATATAATTTAAATTATTTAGACAAATATTATTGGAGTTTTCATGGCACGCTCAGCGCTATTAAATGTAATGGTAAATGCAGCGATGAAAGCTGGCCGTCAACTTTCGCGCGATTTTGGTGAAGTGCAAAACTTGCAAGTGTCTGTTAAGGGCCCTGGCGATTTTGTGACAAGCGCTGATAAAGCCGCTGAAAAAATTATTTTTGAAGAACTCAAATTAGCGCGTCCAGATTTTGGCTTTTTGCTAGAAGAGGGCGGCGTTGTGAAGGGGCGCGATCTTCAAAACCGTTGGATTGTTGATCCACTTGATGGCACGACAAACTTCATGCACGGCATTCCTTTGTTTGGCATTTCTATTGCGCTAGAGCGCGAGGGCCAAATTGTAGCTGGCGTTATTTATAACCCTGCAATGGATGAGTTGTTTACGGCTGAGCGCGGCAGTGGCGCTTTCTTTAACGATCGCAGAATGCGTGTATCTGCGCGCCGCGACTTTATTGATAGTGTGTTTGTTACGGGTATTCCGCATTTGGGCAGAGCAGAGCCACAGCGCTTTTTAAAGCAGCTAAGCCACATGATGAATAGTTCTGCTGGCATTAGAAGAAGCGGATCTGTTGCCATTGATTTGGCATGGCTTGCAGCTGGTCGCTATGATGGCCTTTGGGAGATGGGTCTTCAGCCATGGGATGTTGCTGCGGGTATTTTGATGGTGCGTGAAGCTGGTGGCTATGTGAGTGATTTTGATAACCGCAGAAAGATTTTTGAAACCCAAAATATTGTTGCCGGTAATGAAATCATCCATAGAAAACTCATTTCTACATTGAAAGAAATTGATCAGAAATAGGTTTTGCATCAATCGGTTGAGGTGATTTTTGTGTTTTTTGTTTAAAAAGCGCATCTGGCACAATCAATTTTATTATATGTGACATAATTTTGTTTCCATTTTACGCCATGAAAGTATAGCCTTAGTCAAAATTGGCGGGCAGTAGACTGATTTGCTCGTGCACTTGGTCTTTTTTTGGAGGAAAATTGGTGGCGAAAGCATTTGATCCCTATAGGTTTAGCAGCCCAAGGCTTTTTCTTATCAGCATGATCGTATTTTTGATCATCACTGGATTTTTAATTTCAATTTTATACAGCTCAATTGCAGGCGCTTTTGCAACCAATCCAGGCCTAAATGGGCTTATATTGTTTGTGCTTATGGTAGGTACTTTGTTGGCTTTGGCGCAAGTTGTGCGCTTAATGCCAGAAGTTGACTGGGTTAATAATTTTAGACGCGGTGGCAATGAAGCCGATGTAAAGCGCGAACCTGTTTTGCTAGCGCCAATGAAAGCGCTGCTTGGTAGTGGCGGCGCTGATATGAGCATCACCACCAATTCGATGCGTTCTATTTTGGATTCAATTGGCAATAGACTAGATGATTTGCGAGATATTTCGCGCTATCTCATTGGTCTATTGGTTTTTTTGGGTCTGCTTGGCACGTTTTGGGGATTGTTAAAAACCATTGGTTCAATTGGCGATACCATTCAATCTTTAGATGCTGGCTCTGGCGATACGAGCGATATTTTAGATGCTCTAAAAGCTGGCCTAAAAGCGCCGCTTGATGGCATGGGCACTGCGTTCTCATCTTCTTTATTTGGTTTGGCAGGCTCGCTTATTTTGGGCTTTTTAGATCTTCAAGCTGGTCGTGCGCAAACACGGTTTTATACCGAACTTGAGAACTGGCTTTCTTCTGTCACTGATACCGAGCAAGAGTTTGCAGGTGGCGCTGGTGTCTCTGGTGAGATAATGGACAAATTTAGCAAAACGGTAGAGCAGGGCGGGGGCAACCCTCGTGCTACAGCCGCTATGGCAAGTTTGGCAGAAAGTATTCAGGGTATGGTGCAGCATATGCGAGCCGACCAAAAAGCCTTGCAGCAAAAACTAGACGCGCAAGAAAAGCAGAACAAGGAATTGTCTGTAACGCTCAAAAAGCTGAGCGACTTTTTTGACAAGGCTGCAAAGGGATAATTTGAGATGGCATTATCTCGAAATAGACGGCGCGAAAACAGGGTAGATTACTGGCCTGGTTTTGTTGATGCGCTATCGACCCTTCTTTTGGCAATCATGTTTTTGCTTTCTGTTTTTGTGCTGGCGCAATTTATTTTGAGCCGCGAGATAACAGGCAAAGATCAGGTTTTAACAAGGCTTAATTCGCAAATTGCAGAACTCACTTCTTTGCTGTCGTTAGAGCAAGGTAGTAAGCAAGACTTGGAAGACAGTTTAGCAACGCTGCAATCATCTTTAAGCGAAAATGAGGCTGAGCGCTCTCGCCTTGCTAATTTATTGGCGGCAGGTTCTGGTGCAAGCAGTGCTGCAAATAGTAGAATTGATGAATTGTCTGGTGCGCTAGATTCACAAAAAGAACTAAGCCAACGCGCACGTAGTCAAGTTGAATTGCTTAATCAGCAAATCTCGGCTTTGCGCCGCCAAATTGCTGCCCTAGAAGATGCGCTTGATGCTTCTGAAAGCCGCGATAGGGAAAGCCAAACGAAGATTTCTGATTTGGGTAAAAGGCTTAATGTGGCGCTTGCACAACGCGTACAAGAGTTGAACCGTTATCGTTCTGACTTTTTTGGACGCTTGCGTGAAATCTTATCTGATCGACCTGACATTCGAATTGTAGGCGATAGATTTGTGTTTCAGTCTGAGGTTTTATTTTCTTCTGGCGCAGCGCAGTTAAACCCTGCTGTGCAATCTGAAATGCTCAAAGTGGCGCAAGCCTTGGTTCAAATTGGCAATGAAATTCCTGACGATATTGCATGGGTTTTGCGCGTTGATGGGCACACCGATAATGTGCCTTTAAGCGGCACTGGCAATATAAAAGACAATTGGGAACTCTCTCAAGCAAGAGCGCTTTCAGTGGTGAAGTATTTTATTTCGCAAGGCATTCCAGCAGAGCGTTTAGTGGCTGCTGGCTTTGGTGAGTTTCAGCCTTTAGAGATTGGCGATGGCGCAGAGGCGCGATCTAAAAACCGTCGTATCGAGCTTAAACTTACGGAGCGATAGAGCTTTTAATTCGCTGCATCAAATTGTAATTTAGCCAGTCTTGCATAAATACCATTCTTCTTTTTAGAGAGGGTTTTATGCGTACCTTCTTCTACAATTTTGCCTTCATCCATAACCAATATTCTATCGGCTTTTAAAATGGTTGCTAAACGGTGGGCAATGACAATTGTTGTGCGCCCTTCCATTAGTTTTTCTAAAGCTTCTTGCACCAGCTTCTCACTTTGTGCGTCTAACGCGCTAGTTGCTTCATCTAGCAGTAAGATTGGCGCATTCTTTAATATGGCTCTTGCAATTGCTATGCGCTGTCTTTGCCCACCAGAAAGGGTGATTCCGCGCTCACCTAGTTCTGTTTCGTAGCCAGCTTGTGAATCTTGAATAAATTCGTGAGCGCTGGCTGATTTTGCGGCTTGAATAATATCTTCTTGGCTTGCGTCTTGTTTGCCCATTGCAATGTTTTCTGCGGCAGAGGCGGCAAAAATAACGGTATCTTGTGGCACAATGGCTATTTGTTTTCTAAGTTCGATTGGGTCTAGATTTTTAATGTCTATGCCATCAATTTTGATGGTACCGGATTGTGGGTCATAAAAACGCAACATAAGAGAGAAGAGCGTACTCTTGCCAGCGCCAGAAGCGCCAACAACAGCAATGGTTTCGCCAGTTTTGATTTTTAAATCTAGGCCTTTAAGCGCTGGTGCATTTGGTCTGCTCTCATAAGCAAAATGCACTTTGCTAAATTGCATATTGCCTTTTATATTTGCTGGCAGTTTTTTTACGGTTTTTGGCGCTTGTATTTCTGACTTTTCATTGAGCAATTCTGCAATGCGCTCAGCTGCGCCAGCTGCTAATGATAATTCGCCCCACACTTCTGATAGTGCGCCCATAGAGCCTGCTGCAAAAAGTGCATACAACAAAAACTGGGTTAAAACGCCTGGCGTCATTGTGCCAGCCAATACGCTTTGGGCACCCAGCCACAACACACCAATGACGCTGCTAAAAATTAAGAAGATCGCAAAGGCTGTTAAAAATGATCGTGTACCTATTGCTTTTCTGGCGGCTTCAAAAGCATCTTCAATTGCACCTGAAAACTTGTTGGCAACCATATTGCCAGTAGTGAATGCTTGGACTGTGCGTATGGATGAAATGGATTCTGATGCATAGGCTGTTGCTTGTGCCAGTGTGTCTTGTGCGTCTCTTGAGCGCTTTCTGACGGCGCGACCAAAAAGAACTATTGGCAAAATAATAAGTGGAATTGCGCCAATAACGATAAAGGCTAACTTTGGCGATGTATTAATCATCATAATCAACGCGCCAATAGATAGAATGGTATTTCTGAGCGCCATGGATGCAGTTGCGCCAACTGCTGATTTTATTTGGGTTGTGTCTGCTGTAAGGCGAGAAATGATTTCGCCAGATTGCGAGCGATCAAAAAAGCTAATGGAAAGTTCTGAGACATGTTTAAAAACGTCTTTTCGAACATCTGAGATGACCCGCTCGCCCAGCCAAATTACAAAGTAATAGCGGCATGAACTGGCGATTGCCAATAACACTGCAACGGCTATTAGAGCTGTAAAATAGTTTCCAACAAATTGAACGTTGTTATTGATAAAGCCCTTATCAATCATGTTACGAACTGCATAGGGGAGGGTAAGCGTAGTAGCCGCAGCTAATAGTAAAAAGAACAAAGCTGAGAATACATGCAATTTGTATTTTAACAAATAGGGGTAAAGCGTAGCGAGTGGCCTAATGCTTTTAGCTGGTTTTTTGTTAGGCTCTTTGGTGCTCGCAGAAATGTTGCTCATAATGTTCTTTTACTAATTGTTTTAGCGTATTTTGCTTTGGATGTTTATATTGGGTTGCTTAACTGCATATGCAATATTTAAATGCGTGGCAATGCAAGAAGATAGACAAAAGTAGACAAAATTTTGTATTTTTTTTGTATATGGATTTCATGAACTTATGCAAAGTTTTAACAAGTTATGGCTATGGGTATTTTGCACTTGTTTAAAATACGTTTTGGCTGTATAGAACGCCGAGAATTTTGCTGTATTTAGATTGTTTTTAACAATCACTAAAAATAACAGCGTTTTGTTTTCAAGCACAGCTTGTTTTAAAGGATACGAAGATGAAAAAAGACATTCATCCTGATTACCATACTATTAAAGTTGTAATGACTGATGGTACTGAATACATGACACGTTCAACTTGGGGCGCTGAAGGCGACACAATGAACCTTGATATTGACCCGCTTTCACATCCTGCATGGACTGGCGGCAATCAACAATTGATGGACCGTGACGGTCGTGTTTCTCGCTTTAACAAAAAATACGAAGGCCTTGGCATCTAGTCAGCTTTTACTTTTTTGTAAGAATAAAAAAACCCAGCTTTTTAGCTGGGTTTTTTGTTTTAAGGTCCACACAAGCCTTGAACCAAGCACGATGCCTAAAACATGTACTTGATAGAAATGGTGTTTGAATATTAGTGCTTGGTTTTAATATTTAGCTTTAATATTTAGCTTTAGTGTTTTCTGGCAACGCCAAGCGCTGTTGAAAGCAAATTAAGCTGCTTTTCTACCGGGCTTTCAGAAGGCGGGTTTTGTGGTTTTGCAGAATAAATTTCACTATCAATGGTGATAATGCGGTTTTGTAAAGCAAGAGACCTAGAGACAAGAGAAATGAACTCTTCTGGAAGGTTTGCCCAATCGTCATTCACTTTGCTCACTGGTAATTGGTCGAGTTTGATTTTCTTTTTCTCATCCAAAAATTGATCGCGGCTCATTTCACCTTCTTTGGTGGCGCGCTGTAGCAATAGCCACGAAGCAAGCTGCATAAGGCGCGTTGTTAAACGCATAGATTCTGTTGCATAGAGTGAGATTTGTTCTTTAACGAGTGTTTTAGCGGCTTTTCTACCCTTATCGTCAAGATAGCTAGCGCTCTCTTCTACCAATTGCATGCCTTCTGCAAAAAGCTCAGAAAATTTCTCAGAAAAAGCGAATTTTTCAGCCAAAGTGACCATATTCTCTTCGTTGTTAAATTCACTATTGTCCATTACTTACTCCCTTTCATTTCTTTTAGACAAAGAAATTGATGGGGTAAAGTAAGAGACTAAAACAGCGTTAATATTCACAGGCTTGTAAGAGATGCAGGCAAAAAAAAGAGCCACACATAAAGAGCGGCTCTGAAGAGTTAAACAGGGAGTCAAACAGATGACCCGAAGGTCTGTCTGTGACTGGCCAATATCGCTATTGGTTAACCAGTTAATAGATTAGAAAGGCTAACAAAAGGTTAACTGCCTGATCTGATGTGGGGCTTTTAGGGTTTTGAAAATAAAGCCTGTGCTTCGTTTAGATGTTTTGATTTGTTTTCTTTTGCGCTTTGCAATCTCACCATCTCTTCTTCAAGTTGCAAGATGACTTCGCCAAGCTCTTCAACTGACATGTCATCGAGATTTTGACCAAGCGTGAAGGGCGCAGTTTTCTTTGGTTCATCATTATCTATAAACATGTTTTTCCTTGGCTCTCGTTTTATCGCTTTGCTTGGTTGCTTAGGTGTTGGGGCATTTAACACTTGTGTTATTGTAAGCAGTGAAAATAAAATGAATCAAGTAAGATCAAGCATTCGTTTGTAAAATTTAGCTGGCTGAATATGTCTGCGCCTGAAACAGTTGGCAAATGAGAATAGAGCAATAAAGTAATGAAGTTTATTTCTATCAAAGAATATGGCGGCCCAGATGTTTTGCATTTAAGCGAGGGTGAAAAGCCAAAACCCAAGTCTGGCGAGGTTTTGATTGAAGTGGCTTATGCAGGGGTTAACCGGCCTGATTGTATTCAGCGTGCGGGGCATTATCCGCCGCCACCAGGCACGAGCCAAATTTTGGGCTTAGAGGTGAGTGGCAAAATTGTAGAATTAGGCACTGGGGTTGATGCAAATTATTTGGGCAAATCGGTAATGGCGCTAACACCTGGTGGTGGCTATGCCCAATATTGCACTGTGCCTGTTAGCCATACTTTGCCAATTCCAAGTGGTTTGAGCCTTAGCCAAGCGGCCGTTGTGCCAGAAACCTTTTTTACCGTGTGGCACAATGTGTTTGAGGGCGGCGCGTTGAAAAGTGGCGAAGTCTTTTTGGTGCATGGTGGCTCTAGTGGCATTGGCACAACTGCCATTCAGCTTGCAAAAGCTTTTGGTGCCTTTGTCATTACGACTGCTGGTAGTACAAAAAAATGCGATGCTTGTAAGGCGCTTGGGGCGGATGTTGCTATCAACTACAAGCAAGAAGATTTTGTAAAAGTTGTTAAGGCGGTTTGCAAAGAGAATTTTGCAGGAGATGATGCGCGCAGGGGCCCAAATGTAATTTTGGATATGGTGGGCGGCGCTAATATAGAGAAAAATTATGATGTGGCGGCATTAGATGCGCGTATTGTGCAAATTGCTTTTTTAGAAGGCGCTAAGCATGAGGTGAATTTTGTAAAACTCATGATGAAACGTTTAACGCATACTGGCTCTACGCTTCGTGCGCGCTCAGATGCGTTTAAGGCACAGATTGCAATTGCTCTACAAGAACAAGTTTGGCCGTTGATAGAAAGCCAAAAAGTGAAGCCAATTTTGTATGAGACCTTTGGTTTAAAAGATGCTGCAAAGGCGCATACCTTGATGGAAAGCAATTCTCATATTGGTAAAATTGTTTTAAAAGTTGGTGGGTAGTTATGCCGCGCATGTGCGCATTTTAAGAAATACTTGCAGAATCGTACGAATATAGTTAT
>JBGCEA010000058.1:0-3513 GCA_045105915.1 Nitratireductor sp. | reverse complement strand
ATCAGTCAGCTACATGATGGGCAATGCTGGCTACCCAGCATATGTAAGTGCAAATGCAGGTATAACAGGCTTAACCAGAGCGCTGGCGCGAGAGTTTGGCGAAGAGGGCATTCGTGTAAATGCCATTGCGCCAGGTTGGGTTCTAACCGAAAAACAATTGGGCAAATGGGCAACGCCTGAAGCCTTGCAAGAACACTTGCAAAAGCAGTGCATAAAAGAGCATTTAAAACCGCATGACATCGTAGATGCATGTTTGTTCTTGGCCTCAAAATCTAGTCGCATGATGACAGGCCAAGCAATGGTAGTAGATGGGGGCGTGGTTACCACGGGATAGATATGAGTGCATCTCATACAAATTGGATAGCAGTTGATTGGGGCACAAGTAATTTACGTTGCTGGGTATTTGATCAAAATAACGACGTTTTAAAACAACTGACTTCAGATAAAGGCATGGGCGAATTAGAACCACACCAATTTGAGTCAACTCTCTTAAGTGTGGTTGAAGCTTTTTTGCCAAAAGACAAAACAACCCCAATTATAGCCTGTGGCATGGTGGGTGCAAAGCAAGGCTGGCAAGAAGCCACTTATGCTAAAGCGCCATGCGCGCCGCATAGCTCTGCCTCTATGTTAAAAGCAAAGGTAAATGATCCGCGTATTGAAGTGCATATATTGCCGGGCATAAGTAGCGCTAATCCGCCAGATGTTATGCGCGGTGAAGAAACACAATTAGCTGGCTTCTTATCAAGTAATCCAAATTTTAACGGCGCTATTTGTTTGCCAGGTACGCACGCCAAATGGGTGAATGTTGAAGAAAACAAAATAGCAGAATTTACAACTTGCATGACAGGTGAACTATTTGCAGTGATTTCAAATGAAACCATATTGCGCCATTCATTGCAAAAAGGCTGGAACCAGCAAGCATTTGAAAAAGGCGTCTCACAAATATTGAGCAATCCTGAAAGCCTGTCTGCACAATTGTTCAAAATACGGGTCGAATATGTTTTGCAAGATGCAGCAAAAGATGCAGCCTATTCAAAACTATCAGGCATGTTGCTGGGGTCAGAGCTGGCCGCAACACGCAATTATTGGCAAGGCAAAAAGGTGGAGCTGATTGGCAGTGAAACGCTATGCGCGCCTTATGCCTCTGCTTTAAAACTTGCTGGCGTTGAAGCTAATATTTCCAGTGGCGATACAATGGTGCTAGAAGGCTTGAAGTCTGCTTATTCAACTTTAAAATCACAAAATAATTAGACGACTTAAATCAATACTAGCCAAATGAACAAAGGTGCAAACAGATGTCAAATAGAAGCCTAATAGCCATATTGCGCGGCGTTAGCCCGCAAGAGGTAGAAGAAATTGGCCAAGCACTCATAGACGCTGGTATCACCATTATTGAAGTGCCGCTCAACTCGCCAGAACCTTTAAAAAGTATCGAAATTCTTTCCAAAAAGTTTGGCGATAAGGCGCTTATTGGCGCTGGTACTGTTTTAAATGTTGAGCAAGTTGAACAAGTGCAAAAGGCTGGCGGTAAGCTCATCGTTTCTCCAAACACCAATATTGAGGTGATTAAAGCGAGCAAAAAGCTAGGCTTGCAATCATGGCCTGGTTCTATGACACCATCAGAATGCTTTGCAGCATTAGACGCTGGTGCAGATGGCATCAAAATGTTTCCTGCAGAACTCATTGGCCCAATAGGCCTAAAGGCAATTCGGGCTGTTTTGCCACCAAGCGCAAAAGCCTATGCCGTAGGGGGCGTTTCTACTGGTAATTTGGGTGAATGGTTGCAAGTGGGCGCAAATGGTTTTGGCATTGGCAGTGCACTTTATAAGCAAGGCCTGTCAGCACAAGAAGTGCACAAAAATGCACTGGCTTTTGTAAGCGCATATGATGAAGCCATAATACAAGCAAACGGTTAGACAGCAAATGAAGCAAGACGCCTTAAAGCGCAAATTAGGGGTTTGTTATTATCCCGAGCATTGGCCAACCAATACATGGGTAGAAGATGCCAAGCACATGAAAGACATGGGGCTAACCTATGTGCGTATTGGCGAGTTTGCTTGGTCGAAGTTAGAGCCAGTTGAGGGCAAATTTGAATTTGAATGGCTAGATAAAGCCATTCAAATTTTGGGCGAAGCTGGCTTAAGCGTTGTGTTAGGCACACCAACGGCTACACCCCCGCGCTGGATGGTAGACAAATATCCTGACATGCTTGGGGTAGATGCGAATGGGCATAAAAGAAAATTTGGTTCAAGACGCCATTATTGTTTTAGCCACGAGGGCTATAGGCAAGAATGCGCGCGTATCGTAAAAATGCTTGCAGAGCGTTATGGCAAAAATGAATATATAAGCGCATGGCAAACTGACAATGAATACAGTTGCCACGATACTGTTATTTCTTATAGCGAGCCTGCAAAAATTGCTTTTCAAAACTGGCTACGTCAAAACTATGCAAGCAAGTCTATGCCAAATGGCGATATTGATTTGCTAAACGAAGCATGGGGAAATGTTTTTTGGTCAATGGAGTATCAAACCTTTGATCAAATTGAATTGCCAAGCCTAACAGTAACAGAACCAAACCCAGCGCATACGCTTGCCTTTAGAAGGTTTTCTTCAGATCAAGTTGTGAGCTTTAATAAGCTACAAACAGATATTATTCGCGCATTTAGCAAAGCACCAATCACGCACAATTATATGGGGCGTATTACAGATTTTGATCATTTTGCGGTAGGTGAAGATTTAGACTTTGCAAGCTGGGACAGTTACCCACTTGGCTTTTTAGAAGACCGTGTGAGCGCAAGCGATGCTCATAAACGCCAGTTTTCAAAACAGGGCGATCCAGATTTTCAAGCTTTTCACCACGATCTATATAGAGCCGTTGGCAAGGGGCGCTGGTGGGTTATGGAGCAGCAACCTGGTCCTGTTAATTGGGCGCCGCATAATCCAGCGCCAATGGCCGGCATGGTGCGTTTATGGGCATGGGAAGCTTTTGCAAGAGGTGCAGAAGCCGTTTGCTTTTTCAGATGGCGCCAATTGCCATTTGCACAAGAGCAAATGCATTCTGGGCTGCTACGACCCGATAGAAAAGAGGCAGCATGCGCTGGTGAGGTAAAGCAAATAGCGCAAGAAATTGCCAATGCACCAGATGTTAAAATGGACAAAGCACCCGTTGCAATTATCTTTGATTATGATGCAGATTTTGCATGGGCTACACAACCCCATGGCAAAGAGCTGAATTATTTTGATCTTGTTTTTGATCACTATAAAGCCTTGCGCGCTTTAGGCTTGTCGGTTGATATTTTGCCAAGCAATACAAAATCATTTGATGATTATGCTTTGGTGCTAGCGCCCGGCTTAATGCATATGAGCGACACACTTAAAACAGCATTATCATCCTCAACAGCGCAAGTTGTGATAGGGCCAAGAAGTGGCGCGCGCACAAAAGAAATGTCTATGCCAGTGCCACTTGCCCCAGCAATAGATGCAATAGATTGTATTGTTACAAGTGTTGAATCT
>JBGCEA010000057.1:0-3085 GCA_045105915.1 Nitratireductor sp. | reverse complement strand
TTTTGGTACTGGCGGTGTGCTAGAGCAAGATTTTCGTGATAATACCTATTTCACAACGACTGGTCGTATTAGTTATGAGAGCAAGCCTGCAAATATATATTATTTAGAAGCGGCGCTTGGCCATCGTGTTCATGAATCTAAATTTGATTCAACAAACGGCAAACGTGATGCTACGACTTATAACTTAACCGTTGGGTCTGAATTTGAGTTGAGTGAAAAGTTGAACGGTAATTATTCGATTGGTTATCAGATTGATGATTATGAAGATTCTTCTTTGAAAAGCCTTGATGGGTTTACTTTAAATGGTGGCATCAATTGGTCTCCTCAGCGCGAGGTTAATGTGAGTGTAAATGCACAAACAAGCTTTACTGAGGCTGCTAACTCAACAACGCCAGGCTCTATTGTGCGCTCTATTGATGGCACAATCACACGCCAAGCAACACAGCGCTTGCAGTTAAATGCAACTGGTGGTGTTAGGCTAACGTATGATGAGAAAAACAACTTAGATTCAAGTGTTTGGAATGTTGGCTCTGGATTTGAATATGCAATTAATAAACATATGTCATTTAAGGGCTCGGTAGATTATGAAGAGCAAACAAATGAAGAAACATCTGTGAGCATAGATAATACTACCTTTAGTACGAGCCTTAAATTACAGCGCTAATGCGCTGTAATTATATTTTTTAAAACGCTTTATGCGTTTGGCGTTATGGTTGCTAATAGCTCTTCAAGTTCTGGGCGAAGCGAATCTGCCATTTCTTTATTCCACATTGCATAAGCCACATTTGCTTTAATGAAGCCTTCTTTGGAGCCGCAATCAAATGTTCTGCCTTTAAATTCAAAGCCATAAAAATCTTGTGATTTAGCAAGTGTTAGCATTGCGTCTGTTAGTTGAATTTCGCCACCTGCGCCTGCACGTTGTTTTTCTAGAAGTTTAAAAATTTCTGGCTGCAAAATATATCTGCCATTAATAATCAAATTAGAAGGCGCTGTGCCAAGAGGTGGTTTTTCTACCATTTGCGTAATTTTAAATCCGCCAGCCGCATCTTCACCTTTGCCAACGATACCATATTTATAGGTTTCTTCTGGGGCTACTTCTTCGGTTGAAATAACATTGCCGCCAGTTTTGTTATACACATCTACCATACGGCTCATGCAGCCTTTTTCATCTTGCATCACCATGTCAGGCAATAGTAGCGCGAAGGGTTCATCGCCTATGATGTCGCGTGCACACCAAACCGCATGGCCAAGGCCAAGAGGCGCTTGTTGGCGTGTAAAGCTTGTTTGGCCAGCTTGGGGGAGCGATGCAGATAAAATATCTAGCGCTGCGCCTTTGCTTCTTTCTTCTAGCGTGCGTTGTAGCTCATCTTGAATATCAAAGTGATCTTCAATAACGCCTTTATTTCTGCCAGTTACAAAAACAAAATGCTCAATGCCTGCAGCTCTTGCCTCATCAAAAACATATTGAATTACTGGCTTGTCTACGACTGTTAGCATTTCTTTTGGCACTGCTTTTGTTGCTGGAAGGAACCTTGTTCCTAAACCTGCGACCGGAAAAACAGCTTTGCGTAATGGTTTCATAATGTGCCTCAAAAAAGTCTTTAGTTAATTCTTTATGACCAAATTCAATCAAAACTCGATGCTGAGTTTTGCTTATCTCTAATCATTTGAGCGTATTATCCACTAAAATAGCAAACAAATAGTCAATAGGATTAAAAACATGGCAATTTTAGTAACTGGCGGTGCAGGGTATATTGGTAGTCACATGGTGTGGGAGCTTCTGGACAACGGTGAAGAGGTTGTGGTTGTTGATAATTTGACAACTGGGTTTGATTGGGCAGTACCAAACCACGCAAAATTGATGATTGGCAGTGTGGGCGATCGCCCATTTATGCGCAAAGTTTTTAGAGAAAACGATATTGAAGCTGTTATTCATTTTGCGGGTTCTGTTGTGGTTCCAGAATCTGTGGCTGATCCGTTGAAATATTATGACAATAACACCGCAAATACACGCAATTTGCTTGAGGTGATTAATGAAGTTGGACTGGATAAATTGGTCTTTTCTTCAACAGCAGCTGTTTATGGTACGCCAATGACAAATGGCCCTATAAGAGAAGATGCAATGCTGAACCCTATGTCGCCTTATGGCACTTCTAAGTTGATGTCAGAAATGATGATACGTGATTTTGCAAATGCATCTGATCTTAGATATGTGATGTTGCGCTATTTTAATGTTGCTGGGTGCGATCCTTATAAAAGAACAGGGCAATCTACGCATAGCGCAACACATTTAATAAAATTAGCATGCGAAGCCGCTACGCAAAAAAGGCCTTCTTTGAGCGTTTATGGCACTGACTATGATACGCCAGATGGCAGTGGCGTACGTGATTTTATTCATGTTTCTGATTTGGTTGAGGCGCATTATGTGGCTTTGCAGTTTTTGCGTAAAGGCGGCTTAAAGTTTACTGCAAATTGCGGATATTCAACCGGCTATTCTGTTCTTGAAGTTATTGAAGCAGTTAAGCGTATTAGCGGATATGACTTTCCTGTGGTTATGGAAAGCAGAAGAGGTGGCGATGTGCCAAGTGTGATTGCTAATTCGCACCGCGCTAAATCTCGTCTTGGCTGGGAGCCAAAATATAATGATTTAGACACAATCATTAGAACCGCGCTTGAATGGGAAAAAGTAGTAGAATTTAAGAAACGCATTGCGTAGTTTTTTATAAAAACTAGAGTTTGCATATATAATTTTTTGTGTGGTCAAAAAATTAACTGATTGTTAGCTATGATACGAATCGTCAATTGATAGATTTAGTGGAGCTAACATGCATTCTTTCTTGCAAAAAACTCAGCCAGTATTATTAGCGGCTATCGTCGGTAGTGCGTTATTAATGAACCCATCTAGTGCAAATGCAGATGCTGGTTTTCGCAAATGGATAAAAGATTTTTCTCATGTTGCTGCTAAATCTGGCATTAGAGCTTCGACCTATAATGCTGTGTTTAAAAATATTAAAACCACAGATGAAGAGGTTTTAACAAAAGCTCGTTATCAGCCAGAGTTTGTTGCCAAAACTTGGGATTATCT
>JBGCEA010000056.1:0-7987 GCA_045105915.1 Nitratireductor sp. | reverse complement strand
AGAATGGATGTTATGTGCATTTGGCCCAAGTGAACATGAATGCTTGCACAAAGCTGCCGTCCTTGGCGGCAATTGCCGTGTGGGCTTTGAAAACAGCCGTGTAAATGCAAATGCCAACACATGGCCAGACAATGCAGCCTCTGTGAAAGCACTTAATGAACTGCTTTAACGATAAAAAAAAAATGACCCGCCAAAATAAATTTTAGCGAGCCATTGGGGAATATTTAAATATTCAGTAACGAGGAGGAATCTGTGTGTTTAAAAAATTACCTAACCACATGCACAGAGCATTTTGAGTGACGCACAATGCGCGCCGCATTTGGCCCCAGCAAATAGTCAGCCAGGTCTGGCTTATGCGCACCAACAACAATCAGAGAAGCTTTAGACTTATCTGCCAGTTTCAACACTTCTTCATAGGTTTTACCAAAACCCACAATATGTCGAATTTTGCTGTTTTGCTCAGCGCCAAGTGCATCTTCTATTTGTGCGTTAAGCTGCTTTTTAGCTTCTTCCATCATTTTATCATGATGGCCATCATCAAAAAAACCGCCCACTAAGCTTGTACCAAAGTCAGGTATAACCGTAATCACATCAAGTTGCGAATTGTCAAAGCTCGCTAATTGAGCAGCTTTTTTCAGCACATGTGCATCTTCACCCGGGTGACTAATATCGATAGCGCAAAGTATTGAACCTGTCATAGCTATTCTCCTGCCTTAGCATTGTCTTCTTTTGAACGTGAGCCGTCTCTTCTTCTCTGCAACATTGCAATAAGTGCCAAGAAGATAAGAGCTGGAATAAAGATCAACTCTTTAGGGCTTTGATCTACCGGTGCCTGTATAGATTTAATCACGACAGGTTCATCACCATAAAAGTCAAAACTACCTAAGTTCTTAGAAAATGTAGAACCAAATGCTGGCTCGTCCAATTTCACTTTGCCATCTTCTTCAAGTAGCAATAGTCCAGCACCTTCAACACGCTCGGCACCGGTGCCCTCGCCTTTAACAGCAAAGATCAAGGTAGTGTCTTTAATAGCGTTGGTATCAAAATCAGGACCAGAAACCACAATCCGCATCTCTTGGCCATCACTAGCACCATCAAGTGCTGAGGTTAGCTGTGTAGGCTCAACTGTTGTAAATGGAGGCTGTATACGATCCATCACAAAGTCAGGTCTAAACAATACGAAAGCAATCAAGACAAGAGCAACGCTCTCATAGATTCTGTTCTTCGTTATAAACCAACCCATAGTACCCGCAGTAAACACCAAAATGGCAATGGATGAGATAATAAAGACTAATATACCCTGCATTAGCGTGACATCAATCAACAATAAATCTGTATTGAAAATAAACACGAATGGCAGTGCAATAGTTCTCAATGAATAGAAGAACGCAGCAAAACCAGTCTTAATTGCATCACCGCCAGATACAGCGGCAGCGGCAAAACTGGCCAGCCCCACAGGCGGTGTCACATCTGCCATAATACCAAAGTAAAATACAAATAAGTGAACCGCAATGAGTGGCACAATCAAACCAGATTGAGCACCAAGTTCAACCACAACACCCGCCATAAGCGAAGATACTACAATGTAGTTAGCTGTTGTTGGTAAGCCCATACCAAGCACCAAGCTTAGCAAACCAACCATAACAAGCATCATAATCAAATTGCCGCCTGATAAGAACTCAACCAAATCAGCCATAACTTGGCCAACACCAGTAAGTGTAACAGTACCAACAATCACACCAGCCGTTGCAGTTGCAAGGCCAATACCAATCATGTTGCGCGCGCCATCAATCAGGCCATCGCCCAAATCTTTAACACCATCTTTAAATGCATTTACTGTGTCATTCTCGCCTCTAAAAATAGCTTTTAAAGGACGCTGCGTTAGCAAAATAACAAATAGTAATGCTGTTGCCCAAAAGGCAGAAAGACCAGGAGATTTTTGTTCAATCATTAAGAAATAAACAAGCACAACAATTGGAAGCAGATAATAAAGACCAGCTTTATAAATATCACCAATAACTGGCAATTCTACAGTTTTTGCATTTGGATCATCTGGCTCTAGATCTGGCACTTTTGCTGCCAAAGAAAGAAGACCAACATAAGCAGCGAACACAAGAAGTGTAAGCACAACACCAGAACCTGCTGGGAACAATGAAGTAACCCACCCTACTGGATATTGAACACCATAACAAAGACCAGCAAAACCTGCGAAGAACAAGCCCATACCACCAATGGTACGACCCATAGAAACAACACGGTTGCCAAGCGTTGGCATGTTGGTTTTAACAGCTTCTAAATGCACAATGTAAACAAGTGCAATATAAGAAATAGCCGCTGGCAAGAATGCATGGGTAATCACTTCAACATATGAAATGCCCACATATTCAACCATCAAGAAAGCTGCCGCGCCCATTACAGGTGGCATAATTTGGCCATTTACTGAACTGGCGACCTCGACTGCACCCGCTTTTTCCGAAGAAAAGCCCACACGCTTCATCAAGGGGATTGTGAAAGTGCCTGTGGTCACCACGTTTGCAATCGAGGAGCCAGAAATAAGCCCCGTTGCGGCAGAGCCAACAACAGCAGCTTTTGCAGGGCCACCTTTAAGGTGACCTAACGCGCCAAATGCCATTTTGATGAAATAGTTACCCGCGCCAGCTTTATCTAGCAGCGCACCAAATAGTACAAATAAGAATACGAATTTTGTAGAAACACCAAGAGCAATACCAAACACGCCCTCAGAGGTAATCCACATATGGCTCATAGCTTTTTTAAGCGATGCACCCTTCCACTTAATAACGTCTGGCACCCAATCAGCAGACCCAAAGAAAACATAAGCTAAAAAGATAGTAGCAATAATGGCCATAGCTGGCCCAAGTGCGCGTCGCGCAGCTTCAAACAATAACAAAAGACCAGCAAGCGCAAACCATTTATCAAGATCATCTGCCAGACCACCAGCATCTACGATTTTTTGATAAAAGATAAAGCCATAGAGCGCGATAATCGCGCCTATAATAGCCATGGCCCAATCTTGTATGGGTATATAATGGCGCGGGCTGGTTTTGAATGCTGGATACGCCATAAAGGCTAAGAAAATCGCAAACGCCAAGTGAATTTGGCGTGAATTATTAATCAAGTCACCCGGCAAAATATAATTTGCAAGGGGTGATGCTAGTACAACTTGAAAGACAGACCAGATGATTGCAACAACGGCTAAAAAGGCACCTACACTGCCATGAGGTGATCTCGCACCCGCATCCGATGCGGCAACAAGTTCCTGTAGCTCTTCTTCACTTAGTCCAGTTGTGGCGCTATTATTATTTGTCATAGTTGTCCCTCCCAAAACGACCCAATCACAATTATTGGGTAAAAAGAAGGGGCATAAATAGCCCCTTCAAATCGTAACTGATTATTTAATAATACCAGCTTCTTTGTAGTACTTAGCAGCGCCAGCGTGTAGCGGAGCTGATAGACCAGCAGTTGCCATCTCTTTTGGATCAAGATTTGCAAATGCAGGGTGAAGCTTTTTAAAGTCTTCAATGTTTTCCATTACTGATTTAACAATTGTGTAAACTGCTTCTTCAGAAACATCTGTTGAAGATACAAATGTTGCACCTACACCAAATGTTGCAACGCTGTCTGCGTTACCACGATACATGCCACCTGGAATGGTTGCTGAACGGTAGAATGGATTGTCGTTGATAAGACCTGAAACTGCATCGCCAGTTACTGATACCAATACTGAATCACAAGCAGTTGTTGCTTCTTGGATTGAACCAGATGGGTGACCAACAGTGTAAACCATTGCATCGATTTGGTTATCGCAAAGTGCTGCAGACTGCTCAGAACCTTTAAGTTCTGTTGCTAGTGCAAAATCACCAGTTGTCCAACCTTTAGCTGCCAATAGAACTTCCATTGTGCCGCGTTGACCAGAACCTGGGTTACCGATGTTTACGCGTTTGCCTTTAAGATCATCAAATGTTTTGATGCCAGCATCTGCACGTGCAACCACTGTGAATGGCTCAGGGTGTACAGAAAATACAGCGCGTAGGCCTTCAAATTTACCAGCGTCTTTAAACTTTGATGTACCGTTATAAGCATGGTGCTGCCAGTCAGACTGAGCTACGCCAAATTCCAACTCACCTTCGCGAATTGTGTTGATGTTATAAACAGAACCACCAGTTGATTCTACTGAACAACGAATACCATGGTCTTTGCGGCCTTTATTTACCAAGCGGCAAATCGCGCCACCAGTTGGGTAATAAACACCAGTAACACCACCAGTACCGATTGTAATAAATTCTTCAGCAATAGCGCTCGCACCCATTAAAGATGAAATCGCAAGAGCTGATGTAAGTAATTTGATTTTATTGAACATCATTTTCTCCCAGAAAATTAAATAGTGTGTGCGAAAAATGAATTTGATTTAAAAACCAACAGCAAGCCAATAGCTTCGCCATTAATTTTCAAAATTACATCTTCCACATCAATTTAAACATCTCACCACATCGTGAACCTGTCTATGCGCGTGATTACCTATATAATTAAAAGTCTGTACAAGAATATTATTCAGGCATAGAGTTACAGTACACAATCAAGTGGCACTCTTTTTTTCAAAGCGCCGAATTTTGTCCATCTATATGTAATTGTTGCATTTTTATGAGAAATGACATTTTTAAAATCGCATTTTTATATGGCATAAAAGCTCTATATGGTGAGCAATCATGAAGTTGTCTCTTGGTGCAATTTTAGCAATTTGGCTAGCAGGCTTGCAGTTTCTTGCGGTTTTGTCTGTTGTGTTCTTCAACTACTTAACCTCAGAACGCGTTTTATTTGACCACGCAAACAAACTGATCAGCGAAGTTGGGCGCAGCTCAATTCAGCACTCTAAGGGCTTTTTAGAGCCCGCCATAAAAGCCACAAATTTTGCAAAGAACATTATAGAGACTGATCTTATTTCAGCGCAAAACCCACAAAGCTTAGAAAAAATCATTTTTCAGCAATTGCGCATCGTGCCCCAATTTAGCGGTATGTTTTATGGCGATGAACAAGGCAATTTTGTTTATGTAATGCGCACAGAAAAACAAGGCATCTACAGAACTAAAATTATAAAGCGTCAAAATAGCCAAATCGAGACGAAACTCATTTGGCGCGATGACGATTATAAAATTATTGATGAAAAATTTGACGCAACAGACAAATATGACCCTCGCCAAAGACCATGGTATGTGGGCGCAAAACAGAACAAAGACTTTGTTTGGACAGATCCATACATCTTCTTTTCTTCCCAGCGCCCAGGCATAACAGCCGCAGCGCCCATAACAACAAGCCAGAGTTTAAGTGGCGTCATTGGTGTTGACATTGAAATTCAAGAAATCTCGCAATTTTTATCTAGTTTAGAAATTGGCACGACAGGCATTGCCATGGCACTATCTAATAATGCCAGTGTTATTGCACATCCAAACAGCGCGCTCATAAAAGCAGTCGATCAAGATGGAAAACTAGAATTTGTTAAAATTGACAAAATAAAAGACCCAATTGCATTTTCAGCTTTTGGCAATTTGCCAGCGAGTGATAAAATTTCGAGTGATAACGAAATAAAATCAGAATTCGTCCATAATAATAATGATTATGTCTCGGTTCTAATAAAAGGTGAAAGCCATGCCCTGCCATGGAACATTGCCATTTATGCACCCCTTGGAGATTTCATTGGCGGCATTGCAAACAACCGCAATTTAAATATTTGGATCGCCTTTTTAATTGCTTTAGTCACTGGTCTTGTTGGGTTGAAAATTGCCGGTAAAATCAACCGCCCCGTTCGCGATTTTGCCGCTATGGCAGAGCGTGTTTCTAGTGGAGAGCGACCATCTACTGATGCCTTAGAAACAACCTACCCAGAACTAGAAGGCGCAAGTGAAACTTTGGTAAGTGAAGTTGCACAAAGGAAACGCTTTGAACGTGAATACGGCCTCACTTTCGATTTAGCCTCAAGAGGCATGGCACAAATTTCTTCACTCGATGGTCGTTTCATTCGGGTAAACTCTCAACTAGCTGACATGCTTGGCTATAGCGTTGAAGAACTTATGAAGAAGAGTTTTTCTAAAATACTGCACCCAGATGATGTTGAAACTTTTATTTCCATTCAGCACACCATTCTTGAAGATTTTGAATACAACCAAGAAATGAAGTGCGTTAAAAAGAATGGTGAAATTATTTGGCTACGAGTAAACGCAATATTGATTAGAGATGAACAAGGCCAGCCCTTATACGCGGTTGCAACCATGCATGATCGAACCTCGCAAAAAGAATCTGAAGTTAAAATCAACACTCTAAGACGAGACCTCTCGCACTTTGCGCGCATCAACATGCTGGGCCAAATGGCAACTGGCCTCGCGCATGAATTAAACCAACCCCTCACCGCTATTACACAAAATGTAGATGCGGCCTTGCTCACCATGGAACAGCGCGCAGAGAACGATCCAGAATTGAAAGAAATTTTGAATGATATGGATCGCCAAGCCCACCATGGCGCAGATATTATTAGAGCCTTACGCGGCTTTGTACGAAAAGATGAAGGTAGTAAAAGTTCATTTGATATCAATGAGTTAATAGAACAAACCTTGCAACTGGTCCTGCCAGACGCCAAAGAACATTCTATTTCGGTGAAGCTGTCTAAACCAAATTCAGAAAAGCAAGACACTGATGTTTTGAAGGTTTATGCAAACAGAGTTCAAATAGCGCAGGTTCTAATGAATCTCATCAGAAACGCGATTGAAGCGGTTGATAATGAGGCGTTAAAAACAAAAGAAATACTAGTAGAGGCTGAGCAAAACAAAAACGATGTAGTCGTTAGCGTTATAGATAGTGGTTATGGGGTTGACCCATCGATAGATATTTTCTCTCAGCTTGAAACCACAAAAGTAGATGGGTTGGGCTTAGGGTTGTCGCTATGCAAAACATTAGTCAAAGAAAATGATGGTAAAGTTTGGTATGATTTTGATGAGAAGTCCAAATTCAATTTCACAATTCCCAAAACACCAGTTTCAAAAATAGACACGCACAAAAAGATGGTTAAGAGCCGCAAGTCTTCAAACAAAAAGGCCAAGACAAATGTTTGATAATCAAAATCTAACAATCTTCATTGTAGATGATGATAATGATATTTTGACCTCACTTTCGCGCTCTCTCACAAAGCGTGGCTACAAAGTTGAGTGTTTCATTTCTGCTCAACAATTTTTAGATGCATTCAATGAAAGCTCGCAAGGCTGCCTGCTCTTAGATTATGGCATGGACCATATAAACGGCCTAGAGCTGCAGCAATTATTGATTGAAAAAGAAATTTCTCTTCCTATCATTTTCATGACAGGTCATGGCGGCATTCCAGAATCTGTTAAGGCTATAAAAAATGGCGCAATCGATTTTCTCGAAAAGCCCTTCAAGCAAGATGTACTCATAGAGGCCATCGATAGCGCGTTTAAGCAGTCGCTTTCTTTTGTTAAAATAAATGAGAGCAAAAAATTGCTAAACGAAAACTTAGCAAAGCTCACAACGAGAGAGCGTGAAGTGGCGCAGGCGATTGTGTTAAACCCTGCAGATACATCCTCTAAATTTATAAGCCGAAAACTGGGCGTTAGCCCGCGAACAGTAGACCACCACCGCGCACGTATTTTAGAAAAAATGCAAATGAATTCTGTTGTTGAGTTGATTGAAAAATCGATCAAATCTGAATTGTTTAAGTAAAGCCATTTCACAAATTGAAATAACTGGAAACACTATGTCTCATATATTCCCAAGGCACACAAAAATCTCTCCTCCAACCGCATTAAGAGGAGAAGGTGTCTATTTATATGACACATCAGGCAAGCAATATTTTGATGGATCAGGCGGCGCGGCGGTATCGTGCCTTGGACACAACGATCCTAAAGTAATAGAAGCTATCAAAAAACAACTCGATCAAGTTGCCTATGCACATACAAGCTTTTTCACA
>JBGCEA010000055.1:0-6688 GCA_045105915.1 Nitratireductor sp. | reverse complement strand
ATCGTTTCCCATGCCATTGTGTCACCCAAAACTGGGTTCATGCGCATTAAAAGATAAACGCCAGCTTTTACCATTGTGGCAGAGTGCAAGAAGGCAGAAACAGGTGTTGGCGCTTCCATGGCATTTGGCAGCCAAAAGTGAAACGGAAATTGCGCAGACTTTGTGAACGCAGCACCTAACACCAAAAACAGCGCTAGCAAATAAAATGGACTATCGCGCAATACATCGCCTTGGCTTAATAAGAGTGTTAGCTCTGACAAGCCTGTGACGGTTTGAATAACAATGACACCCGCCATAAGCGCTAAGCCACCACCGCCAGTAATAATAAGTGCTTGCACCGCCGCGCGGCGCGATGCGCTTTTGTTATGGTCAAAACCAATGAGTAGGAAAGATGTGATGGATGTCAGTTCCCAAAACACAAATAGCGCAATTAGATTGTCTGCTGTTACAAGACCAATCATTGCGCCCATGAATAAGAATAAGAAGGCAATGAAACGGCCAAGATGTTTATGGCCTTTAAGATAGCCACCAGCATATAAAATGATGAGCGTACCAATGCCCGAAATGAGCAATGCAAATGTTAGGCTAAGACCATCTAAAAAATAGGTAAGATTTGCGTTTAAACTAGGTATCCAAATAATGCCGCCAGTCACAACGCCGCCATCTGCCACTTTTTCTACATATGATAATAGGTGCACAAAAATAGCAGCTGGAAACAGCGCTAAAACCCATGCTGCTTTTTCTTTTAAAAAACGCACCAGCACGGGTGAAAATAATGCAGCCACGAAGGGTAGCAACAGATATATTTGTGTCTCACTCAATTTGGGTGCCTATATGTTTGATCTTAGAAATACTAAGAGTATATGTAACCAAGCACCGTGCAACACTCAACCAAAAATGAGTCTTCTAAGCGCAATCTCCACAGTACTCTCTTTACTTACCCTTGTTACGCAAACAAGCTCGGTTTAGTTCATGTTAAATGCGTAAAACCGATCACATTCGCACAACTATTAGTGATATAATGCGCAATGGGGCATTATGCCATTGTGATAGAGCAATTAGATGCCTATTTATGGTCTTCAAATAGGGAGTTATTGATGACAAAAATAAGCAAAACCAAAACTGAGTGGCAAGAGCAGTTAACGCCCGAGCAATATCATGTAACAAGAGAGCATGGCACAGAACGCGCTTTTAGTGGCCCACACCAAGATGAAGCGCGTGAAGGCGATTTTTCGTGCGTTTGTTGTGGCAAAGCTTTGTATGAAACAAATGCGAAATTTGATTCAGGCACTGGCTGGCCTAGCTTTTTTAAAGCCAAATCTGAAGATGCAGTTAGCGAGCACAAAGATCGTAAGTTCTTTATGGTTAGAACAGAAATAAGATGCTCTGACTGCGATGCGCATTTGGGCCATGTGTTTAATGATGGACCTGCGCCAACTGGCCTACGCTATTGTATGAATGGCCACGCGCTAACTTTTACTCCTAAGGAAAAATAATATCTATGGCTTTTAATCTTACCGGCCTAACGCCCCCAACTGTTGAAAAGAAAACAGTAAAAACTGAATGGCACAACAAAACCCTAACAGACGATTATGCTTGGCTGCGCGCAGATAATTGGCAAGAAGCCATGCGCGAACCAGAAGCGTTGCCAGACGATATTAAAGCATATTTGAACGCTGAAAATGATTATCAAAAAGCAGTTATGGCAGATACGACTGAATTGCGTGAATCCCTGATTGAAGAAATGAAGGGACGCATTCAACAAGACGATTCTTCTGTGCCTTCACCAGATGGCGCTTATGCATATTGGATGAAGTTTGAAGAAGGCGCTGAGTATCCTATTTTTATGCGCTCAGACAGAGATGGCAAAAATGAACATGTTGTTTTCAATGGCGATTTAGAAGGCAAAGATAAAGACTACTTTTCTTTAGGATCCATAGAGCACAGTCCTGACCATAAAATGATAGCTTGGAGTGTTGATGAAAATGGCTCTGAATATTACAAATTGCGCTTTCGTGATTTAGCTACTGGCAAAGATCATGAAAATGCCCTGAACGATGTAGGCGGCGTTGTATGGACCGATGAAAAGACCCTTTATTATACGGTTGTTGATGAAAGCCACCGCCCTTCTAAGGTTTATAAGCATATTGTTGGTGAAGACCAAAAAAATGATGAATTGATTTATGAAGAAAAGGATCCTCGTTTCTTTTGTGATGTTGATCTTAGCCAATCAGAGCGCATGCTTTTCATCAATGCGGGCATGAATGATCAAGATGAATGCTATTTTATAGATTTAAAAAACCCAGATGCTGGCTTGCAAATGATTGAGCCACGCAGTGAAGGTATTGAATATGATGTGAACCATCATGGTGATAATTTTATCATTACAACCAATGCAGATGGCGCGGAAGATTTCAAGATAGTAACCGCGCCTATTTCTGATCCAGGTAGGAAAAACTGGAAAGAATTTGTTGCGCATAAAGCTGGCAATACGGTTTTAAACTTAGCAGTTACCAAAGATTATATGATTAGAATGGAACGCGAAAATGCGTTGCCGCGTATTGTTATTCATCAATGGAGTGATGGTAGCGAACATGAAATCTCTTTTGAAGAAGAAGCCTATGCGCTTGGGCTTGATACAGGATATGAGTATGAAACCGACAATATTCGGTTTGTATATACTTCTCCTACCACTCCTTCGCAAACATATGATTATAATATGCGAACACGTGAACGCACATTGCTTAAAGAACAAAAAGTGCCAAGTGGACATGATGCTAGCGATTATGTTGCGCGCCGCTTGATGGTGCCAAGCCATGATGGCGAATTGGTGCCTGCTACCATTTTGCATAAAGCAGATTTGAAGCTAGATGGCTCTGCGCCCTGCTTTTTATATGCTTATGGATCATACGGGCATTCTATGCCGGCGAGCTTTTCCACTACAAAGCTCTCTATTGTTGATCGCGGTTTTGTGCATGTGGTTGCTCATATTAGAGGCGGCGCAGATAAAGGCCGTGCTTGGTATAACCAGTCTAAACAGATGGGCAAAATGCACACCTTTAAAGACTTCATTGCTGTTGGCGAGCATTTGGCAAAAGAGGGCTACACGTCGCGCGGTAAAATTGTAGCCAATGGCGGCTCTGCTGGCGGCATGCTAATGGGCGCAGTTGCTAATATGGCGCCTAGCCTGTTTGGCGGTATCATTGCAGATGTACCATTTGTAGATGTTTTAAACACAATGCTAGATGATAAGCTGCCACTTACACCTGGCGAGTGGAGCCAATGGGGCAACCCAATTGAAAGCGCTGAAGCGTTTGACTTTATTGGCAGCTACTCACCTTATGACAATGTAAGTGCGCAAGATTATCCGCCTATGCTGGTAACAGCTGGCGTTTCAGACCCTCGCGTTACTTATTGGGAACCTGCTAAATGGGTTGCTAAATTAAGAGAGCTGAAAACAAATGATGAAGTGTTATTGCTTAAAACCAATATGACTTCTGGGCATTTTGGGCAAACTGGGCGCTTTGCAGCTCTTGAAGACAGCGCATTGGCTTATGCATTTGCTTTAAAAGCGGTTGAACAAAATTAACACAGTTTAAAACGCACACTCAAAAGCCTTGTCAGTCTAACTAACTGGCAAGGCTTTTTATTTATGCAAATTAGAAAATCTATTTTGTCTCAATTGGTGCAATGGCTTTTAAATAAGCTGCAATTGCATCGCGATCTTGTTTAGTGAGTTTTGCCATATTTTGTTGAACGCTCACCATTGAACCGCCAACAGAATCAAAGTCTGGTGTAAAGCCAGTTGCAAGATATTCTGATATTTCATCTGCCGACCAAGCGCCACTGCCGCTAGAATGGGGTGTGATGTTTGGTATTTTACCAATGCCTTCAGGCGAAGGACCACCAGACAGCCATGCGCTTTTTAGTGTGCCACCCAAACCAAATAATGAGCGCGGCGTATGACACTCTGCACAGTGGCCAGCGCCTTCTACCAAATAGCGACCGCGCATGAGTTGCTCATTACTTTCATCAATTTTTGCAACTGGATCTGGTGATAAGAAAATTGTTTTCCAAAGCCCTACGCCTCGTCTAACGCTAAAGAGCAATGACAAATCGTGTGACTCATTCTCACGCTTCACCACAGGAAGTGTTTTCATATATGCCCAAAGATCGGCGATATCTTCCATGTTCATTCTGGCGTATGATGTATAGGGAAAAGATGGGAAATAGTGCGAGCCATTTGGCGAGACGCCTTTTACCATTGCATTTGCAAATTCTGCACCTGTCCAATTGCCAATGCCAGTTTTATTATCTGGTGAGATATTAGGCGTGTAGAAAGTGCCCACTGGTGTTTTTAATGCGTGGCCACCGCCAAGCTTTTTCTTTTCATCGCCCGTTGCATTTTTTACAGCATGACAAGAGCCACAGCCACCTGGCCAAAAAACACTCTCACCTTTAGAAGCATCGCCTGCTTCCATTTTGGCAATTTCATTCTTTTCTAAATATTGAGGAGCGCTTAAAAACCATGCAGCAAGCGCTGCAACAATTCCAAGTGGAATAAGCCTTATGATCCATTTTTTAATAAAGCTCGCCGTCATAAAACTTGGCATGGTTTAACTCCCAATACATAAAATTCGTTGAGCCCCAAAACTAGCCTAACCTATTTTTTGAGATAAAAAAACCCAGCTTTAAAACTGGGTTTCTTTTTATTTTGCTAAACACGCTCTTTATATTGAGCAGTGTTCATATTTTATTTAACGCGATATGCTTGGTGGCATGCGCTGCAATTTGGACCAATTTGGCCCAATGCTGCACCAAGGCCAGCAACATCTGCAGGAGCTGATGCTATTGCAGAAGCAATGTCTGTTGAAAATTTTGTATTTGCGGCTTCAAAGCCAGCTGCATCTGACCAAATTTTTGGAGATGCTGTTGTTTCACCGCCGCTTTCGCTGCCTGCAGGAAAGTGCATTTTGAATGAACCAGCGACACCTTGCATTGTTTCCATTGCCGCAAGCGCTGCCGCACCGTCAAATGCCATGCCGCCTTTTGCCATTGTTGCCAATGTTTTCATTGCGCCGCCAACTTTTTTCATTTCCGCTTTGCGTGTAGCAATCGGATCTGCGTGGCTTGCAGCAAATGCAAGGCCAGAAGAAAGTAAGGTAGCTATGCAAATGCCAGTAATAATTTTTTTCATTGAACACTCCATTTTTAATTGAACTATAAAGCTTAAACATAGTTTGGGTTAATGCAAGTAATGCACTCAATAAAACTATAACAATTAAGTGAGACAATAATGTGATGACTTACTTATGTTAACTCACAAAAAAACCCGATGCAGCGATGCACCGGGTTTCATCAACTCAAAATAGGCTAACTTTTAAGAAGTTGCGCCTTCAAACATTTGCTCAACATAGTCCCAGTTAATTAGGTCATCTACGAAGCTTTCCAAATATTTTGGACGCGCATTGCGGTAATCGATGTAATATGAGTGTTCCCATACATCGCAGCCCAAAATTGGTGTCGCACCATGAATAAGTGGGTTTTCACCATTTGGTGTTTTCATGATTTCTAGCTTGCCGTTTTTCACAGCAATCCAGCACCAGCCAGAACCAAATTGTGTTGCGCCAGCTGCCATAAAGTCAGCTTTAAATTTGTCATAACCGCCAAGATCAGAATCAATAGCCGCTTGTAGTTTAGCTGGTAGCTTGTTGCCACCGCCGTCTTTTTTCATCCAGTTCCAAAAGTGAACGTGGTTGTAGTGCTGCGCTGCATTGTTGAACAGGCCCTCATTTGTGTTGTGGCTGGCAACAATAACCTCTTCAAGGCTTTTGCCTTCAAGGCCTGAACCTTCTAGCAAATTATTGCCATTGGTAACATAAGCCATGTGGTGTTTGTCGTGGTGAAACTCAAGCGTTTCAGCAGACATATAAGGTGCTAGGCTGTCATAAGCGTATGGAAGTTCTGGCAATTCAAAGGCCATTATGGCGCTCCTTTATCGAGTTGTATCTTGTAACTTATATAGTTGATCTATTTACTCTTACCAACAATTTATTGCAATTTAGAGCTAAAACAATGGCAAAGCCTGCATTTTTTGCATATTGTTTTTAGAAATTACAAATCGGGGATTAAGTTGGCATAAAAGGAGACTAAAAGAAGATGTCTTATTATGTATTTGATGCTTATGGCACGTTGTTTAACGTGCATTCTGCTGTTTCTAGATATGCGGCGCAAGTAGGGCCAAATGCGGCTAGAGTTTCTGATGTTTGGCGAACCAAACAACTAGAATATACTTGGACGCGCTCGTGTATGAAAACCTATTTAGACTTTTGGCAACTCACAGAACACGCCTTAGATTTTGCCTTAGAATATGTACCCAATTCTAATGCGGCTATGAAGCAAAATTTGTTAGATGCTTATAAAACGCTAAACTCATATGAAGAAGTAGTGCCAGTGCTAAGCGCCCTAAAACAAAGCGGTGCTAAGACGGCTATTTTATCAAATGGCTCTCCAGACATGCTGGCCAGCGCCGTTGAGCATGCAAAGCTGAACGATTTGCTAGATGATGTTTTTTCAGTCGATAAAATTGCGACTTATAAAACCACGCCAAAAGCCTATGAAATGGTGGTTGAAAAATGGGATATAAATCCGCATCGTATTATCTTTCAATCTTCTAATAGGTGGGACA
>JBGCEA010000054.1:0-5426 GCA_045105915.1 Nitratireductor sp. | reverse complement strand
ATGGTGTTACAGATGTCCTTTCTTTTGGAGGGGACGTTCAGCAATATCAAGTCAATGTTAATCCGTCTCGTTTACTTGCATATGGTCTAACCCAAGATGATGTTATTGAGTCTTTGGAAAAGAACAATACGAATGTTGGTGGCTGGTATATGAACCGAGGACAAGAGCAACTTGTGATTCGTGGCACAGGGTTGCTCGACTCAGGGGAGGTAGGACTGCAGCAGATTCGGCAAGTGCCCCTGAAAAGTATTGGAAGCGCCACGATCACTGTAGCAGATGTTGCTGAAGTAGTCTTGGGGAGTGAGATTCGTCAAGGTGCCGTGACAATGTCTCGTAAAAATAAAGATGGGCAAGTCGAGAATCTTGGTGAAGTTGTTTCTGGTATTGTGCTTAAGCGTATGGGGGCCAATACCAAAGCAACCATTGATGCTGTTAACGATCGTATTGATCGGATAAATCAGGCACTTCCAGATGGTGTAAGCTTTGAAGCATTTTATGATCAATCTGATCTTATTACAGAAGCAGTAAAGACGGTCATAAATGCCCTTTTGCTGGCCTTCGTATTTATCATTGTTATTCTTGCATTATTTTTGATGAACTTAAGAGCAACCTTCCTTGTATTAATTTCAATTCCTATTTCGATTGGGATTGCTCTAATGGTGATGTCTTGGTTTGGTCTTTCAGCAAACTTAATGTCATTGGGAGGGATCGCCGTAGCAATTGGTATGCTTGTAGATGGCTCTGTAGTGATGGTTGAAAATATGTTTAGGCATTTGACCCATCCAGATTCCGAGCACGATCATAAGCGTGAGTTATTAAACAACGCAGGTCCAATAGATATCACAGATGCAAAAAATGATCGGTACGGTATTCCTTTACGACTTCAAGAAGCAGGAAAAGAAGTTGCTCGCCCTATATTTTTTGCTACAGCTATTATATTAGTGGTGTTTATGCCTTTATTTAGTTTTGAAGGTGTGGAGGCAAAACTATTTCAACCTATGGCAATAAGCATCATGCTTGCAATACTGTCGGCAGTGTTTGTAGCTTTAGTAATTGTACCAGCATTAGCAACCTACCTTTTTCGTAAAGGTGTCCGTCAGCGTGAAAGTTTCGTATTAAAGCCACTTGATTTTTTATATCGGAAAGGTCTTAAACTGGCTCTTCAGCACAAGAAAACTGTCGTCGGCGTTGCTGGTATTCTTGTTATCGCAGCTGGCTTGGTTTTACCAAATCTTGGAACTGAATTTGTTCCAGAGCTCGAGGAAGGTACTTTGAATTTACGAGTAACTCTTGCGCCATCATCAAGCTTGACAACTGCTCTTGAAGTTGCGCCTAAGCTTGAAGCTATGCTTATGGAGTTTCCTGAAGTGACCTATGCGCTTTCTCGAATTGGAAGACCTGAAATTGGTGGAGATCCTGAGCCTGTTAACAACATCGAGATCTATATTGGGCTCAAGCCAGTACATGAATGGACCAGTGCAACGGATAGATATGCACTGCAAGAAAAAATGGAAATAAGGTTAGAGCAACATCCTGGTTTATTGCTGAATTTTTCTCAGCCTATCGCAACTCGAGTTGATGAATTATTATCCGGTGTGAAAGCCCAGCTTGCAATTAAACTTTTTGGTCCAGACCTTTCTATCCTTGCCGAAAAGGGAGCAGCTATAGAGTCTGTAGTAAAAGGTATTGATGGTGCCAAAGATGTTGCCATGGAGCAAATTGCTGGAGAGTCGCAGCTCATTGTTAAGCCGAATCGGCGAGCTTTATCCCAATACGGGCTTTCAGTTGGTGATGTGATGGAGTTGGTTCGAGAAGGATTAGGTGGCGTAAGTGCGGGTCAAATTATCAATGGGAACGAACGGTACGATATCTATGTTCGATTTGCAGAGCGCTTTCGAGACAGTCGTGAGAGTATTTCAGATTTACGCTTGCAAACTCCATCTGGTGCTTGGGTTCGCTTAGGTGATGTCGCAGGTGTCAGTATTGCATCCGGCCCCCCGCAAGTGAGACGTGATGATGTCCAGCGCCGGCTAGTGGTGCAAGCTAATGTACAGGGTAGAGACATGGGGAATGTGGTAAATGACATTCGTGAGGCAATTGCACAAGAGGTTGATTTGCCTCCTGGATACTCTGTAGATATAGGGGGGCAGTTTGAAAATCAACAACGAGCGCAAAAACGTTTGTCTTTAGTGTTGCCTGTCTCAATAGGTTTAATTGCATTGCTTCTATACTTTGCATTTGGATCTGTTGGCCAATCCATGCTGATACTCATCAATGTTCCTCTGGCAGTTATTGGCGGCGTTTTCTCTCTTTGGATATCTGGTCAGTATCTTTCGGTGCCAAGTTCAGTTGGGTTTATAACATTGTTTGGTGTGGCGGTCCTCAATGGAGTAGTGATGGTTGAGAGTATCAATCAAAGAATAATTGATGGCCTGAACATGTCTGATGCGATATTTGAAGGTGCTGTTTCTCGACTAAGACCAGTTTTAATGACAGCGATGACTTCAGCCTTAGGATTAATCCCTATGTTATTGTCGAATGGTGTTGGAGCTGAAATACAAAAACCTTTAGCCAGTGTTATCGTAGGCGGTCTTGTGACTGCAACCTTTTTAACACTCTTTGTATTGCCGGTATTGTTTCAATTCTTTTCGAAGAAAAAAATGGAAGAACTTCTATAGATTTTTTAAGAACGTCTTGTCTTTATAAGACGTTCTATTTAATTTTTATATATCCTGGAATAAAAAACTATGGCGCAATCTCATTTACATGGAAATACATCTGAGATAGGCGAGCGACGCTTGTGGTGGGCGGTAGCAGCAAATATGTTGCTTACAGTTGCACAAATAATCGGTGGCATTGTCTCTGGTTCTCTATCACTCGTTGCTGATGCATTGCACAACTTCAGTGATGCCGCATCACTTCTAATTGCGCTTATAGCCATTAGAATCGGCCGAAAGCCTCCGAACCAGTTTAAGACATTTGGATACAAGCGCGCTGAAACAATTGCAGCGCTTATTAATTTGACAACGCTAATAATTATAGGCCTCTATTTATGCTATGAGTCAATTGTACGTTTTATCGCGCCAGAACCAATTGCCGGCATGACCGTTATTATAGTTGCTGTTATTGCACTGGCCGTGGATATATTTACCGCTTTACTGACCTATAACCAATCTAAGACCAGCATGAACATAAAGGCGGCGTTTTTGCATAATGTCACTGATGCCCTAGCTTCTATAGGTGTTATTATTGCCGGTACCCTAATCTTACTTTACGGTTGGGTTTGGACTGATGCAGCGATTACGTTGATTATTGCTGGATATGTTTTGTGGCAAGGTTTCACCGAAATACCAAAAGTTATTCACTTACTGATGAATGGCACACCAGAATCAATAAAAATTGAAGACGTTATTGAAGCTTTGCAACAGTCAATAGTTCAGACAGTTTCTAAGCCGCTATAGCCCCATAGCTGCCGATATTTTTAATCACTTCCTTCATTTTATCCTTGTTTAGGTCAAAGCCAAACATTGAAATAAGTTTTTTTGCTAAATGCTGGTTGAATTTTTGCCTGCGCCAGGAAGCAATTGAAATGACTTTTTGTGTTCGCGCTGGTACCTGTTGCTGATCTTCAACCTTGAGTAAATTTAAAGCAGTGAGCGACTGATTAAGATGGTTTTCAATGGCCACTGAGGTTCGGGCTTGGCTATGTGTGAGACCGGTATGTTGCTTCGCATCTCGAATCACAAACTCAATCTGAAACCTGGCTCGATATTTTTTGAGAATACTTATCGGTGACGAATCCAGGTTTGTCGTGTACAGAAGCGCAAGTACTTTCTTTTCCTTATCTCGGCTTCGCAATGCGACCACAAGTATCTTCCGCTTCATTGAATGAGACCAAACCACTTTATTATACAGATCGAATGTCTCATCTTTCATTTCGGTTTTCTTAAAACGGCGAAAATCAGTCATCTTTACCCGGCCATCATATTTCCTGGGTCGACCTTTGCCCTCGTACTTGCCTGTAAACAAGAATTTCAAATGGGCATCCTGGCGAAGCTTCCCGATAATGTGGAACCCTTCGGCAACTACGCCATTCACGAACTTGTCCTTGCTGTACCAAGCATCCGCCACAATCTCTTGAATCCCAAGCTTTCTAAGGTCTGAGCTACATTCGCGAATTTGATTGAGTGCCTGGTCTACTCGGTTTTGATCAGGCGCCCTTTCATCCCTCTCTACTTGAGTTTGCTTCGCCAAGAGGCTGAATCCAGTATTGGCTTTCATGTCAACAACGCTGACGAGGGACATTTCGAGACCTCGCTGAACTTTACTTGCACATCCGCTGTAGAAATACCCAAGACCCTCAGTTGTTTTCCCACTCTTGGGTATAAAGCTTGCGTCAATACTCGCAATCCAATTATTGTCGAGTTCTTGTGTACGCAAGAGTAACTCTCTATTCAATTCTAAATACGGAAAGATCCGACGAGCCCATCGACCGTGCGTTTTCTCACACAAGTTGCAGAATCTCGAGAGATTCCGAAAGTTGGCGCGCCCCTGAAAGTAGGCGAGTGTGATCAAAACGGTCATCATAAATTTTTTGTAAGGTCGATTAATGCTGGACATTGAATCCAAAATTGAGTCTAATAGATCTTCCATGAGCAGAATTGCATCCTATGCAGGGTGTGACTTGGTTTTAGCAAACGCATTGTCACAAATTCTGCTCGTGGAATCTACCCTCCAAGGCACCTCCGCAGTGTCATTTTAAAATCAAAAAACTGTCCGAACTATTGATTGAAATAGAGTGCCTTATAGGTAAAATACTCCAAACAACTTGTAGGATATTGGCAAATGACCCAGATTCAAACTTACTCGACTCGTACCTCTGCTGCACCAACCCAAATGCCGCGCCTCAACCAACTCCCTGGTGATGTTCTAGCGCAAATCCTCGATCACGCTTGTGATAGTGGTAATGATGTGCGATCCCTAATTTATATCAAGCAGACCTGCCGTGATCTTCGAGTTGCATCCGAGCCTTTTGAAAATAAGGCCTTGGAAAAAGTTAAGCCCATTATTGACAATATCAATCAAAAAATCAGTAAAGAAAGAAGGTTAGATGAGTTGGGTTTGACGCAGTTGGAACAAGGTTCTTGGGACGAAAGAACCCTTGATTATATTACGAGCCTTATGGAAATGATTGCCAACAACAAACCTATTAATCATCATGAATATCTACAACACCCGCATCGCAGCGAAGCCCTTTGGTTGATGGACTCTATTAGCCTGCTCAGCGGGCAAAACTCGCAAGCCAATTTTTCGAGCCTTCTCTTTCCAGAATACCAAGATATGTTACAAACTTCAGCTTTGCCTGAAGCGCAAGGCAAAAAAATCCTTGGCATGATGAGCCGGTATAATGTCGGCCCTAAAGAGAG
>JBGCEA010000053.1:0-3293 GCA_045105915.1 Nitratireductor sp. | reverse complement strand
TGCTGGCAAGTTAGAAATGCGCAGGCTTTGCGCTGTTTCTTTATAATGCACTTTTGGCAGTGTTTCGCCATTTAGTTTTATGCTCACCAACTCAAGGCCATCACCATCTAGTAGTAGTGGCGCTTTTGCGGCCACGCCCTTGCGTCTTTTAAATGCAATCGTAGAGGTAACTATGGTTTCGCTGGGATGTAACTGAAAGTCTAAATCAACGTTTTCAATATCAAAATCAAACGGCTTATAATCTTTTAGTTTGATCGTTGGAGTTTTTGTTGGTTTTGCAGTGTCAGTACGCAGCATGGTGTCGCCTTATTATATTTCAATTTTAAAACTGAATATAGATTAGAGAATAGGTGGTTAAGTATTTGCATAAGTTGTTTTAATTTACGAGCTGTAATGCTAATTAAGCAAATAATACATTCCTAAAAAATCTAAAGGATAAAACGTGACAAAGCTGGCTCTAAAATCACAAGCATCAAACCTAAAAGCAGACGAGAAAAGAATTGCAAAAACAACAATTCGAGAAATGTTTGAAAATGACAATAAACGGTTTGATAAATTCTCTTTATCCTTTGACACATTAACTTTCGATTTTTCAAAAAACCGCATCGATGAAAAAGTTCTAAAAACACTTTTAAAAGTTGCCAAAGAAGCCGGTGTTGAAAATTACAGAGATGTCATGTTCAATGGCGCGCCAATTAATGGCACAGAAAACCGTGAGGTTTTGCACACTGCGCTTCGCAACTTAAATGGCGAAGCTGTAATGGTAGATGGCAAAGATGTGATGCCAGATGTAAAAGCTGTGTTGCGTGCAATGGGGCGTTTTACAAATGCAGTTAGAAACGGAAAATACGAAGTTACTGGCGGCAAAGTAACCGATGTTGTGAACATTGGTATTGGCGGCTCAGACCTTGGCCCAGCAATGGCAGTTCTCGCACTCGCGCCTTATCACAATGGCCCAAAATGTCATTTTGTATCTAATGTCGATGGCGCAGACATGGCAGACACATTGGCAAAAGTAGATCCAGCAACAACGCTTTTCATTGTGGCCTCAAAAACATTCACAACACAAGAAACCATGACGAACGCAAATACAGCCCGCCAATGGCTAAAGCGTAAGTTGAAGAAAAAAGATGTTGGCGCTCACTTTGCAGCCCTTTCAACCAACCTAGAAGCCACGAGAGAATTTGGCATTGAAGACGATAGAACCTTCGGCTTTTGGGATTGGGTAGGCGGTCGTTACTCTTTGTGGGGTGCTATTGGCCTTTCTATTATGTTGGCGATTGGCTCTAAAAACTTCCAGCAAATGCTAGAAGGTGCAGAGGCTATTGATACGCATTTTAAAACTGCAAAATTAGAAAAAAACATTCCAGTGCTTATGGCGCTAATTGGCATATGGAACCGCAATGTACTTGGTTTCACTACTCATGCTGTTTTGCCATACGATAATCGCTTAGCGCGTTTTCCAGCCTATTTGCAGCAGCTAGACATGGAATCAAATGGTAAGCGCGTTCAGGTAAGTGGCAAAAAACTAAAAGCACCTTCAGGTCCTATTGTTTGGGGCGAGCCTGGTACAAATGGCCAGCACGCTTTTTATCAGCTCATTCACCAAGGCACAGATGTTATTCCTTGCGACTTTTTAATTGCAGCAAAGCCGCAAGAAAAACTGGGCGACCACCATGCGCTATTAGTGGCTAACTGCTTTGCCCAATCTGAGGCATTAATGGTTGGCAAAACCAAAGAAGAAGTTGTGAGCGAACTTGAAAAAAGCGGAATGGATGTCGCCCAAATTAAAAAGCTAGCGCCGCACAAAGTGTTTGAAGGCAACCGTCCATCTAATACTTTCTTGTATGAAAAGTTAGACCCAAAAACACTGGGCATGCTGATTGCGCTCTATGAGCACAAAGTACATGTACAGGGCGTTGTGTGGGGGCTTAACTCATATGACCAATGGGGTGTAGAGCTTGGCAAAGTGTTGGCAAACCAATTGGTGCCAATGGTAAAAGGCGAAGCCAAAGCACGCAACAAAGACGCTTCTACAAAAGGTCTTATTGCTACATTTCATAAGATGCAAAAATAACTTATAAAATGCGCCCCTCATGGGTGCGCGTTAGGGTTTGCTTTTTAACAGCCTCTCGCCAAACGGTATAAATAGAGGCTGCTACAACTATGCTAGCACCAATCCATGTAGTGAGTGTTGGCAAGTTGCCAAACACTAAAAAACCAAACAGCGTGGCATATATAAGTCGCGCATAATCTAGCGAGGCCATGAGAGATGCCTCGCCATTTTTATAAGCATGAATATTAAACAACTGCGCTAAATAGCTGGTTATGCCAACGCCAAGCAGCAACAACCATTGCTCTAGCGTGGGTGGGTGCCAGTAATAAATGGCGGGTATGATCATAATAATGCCAACCCCAACGGCTTGCCATGCCAAAATGGTTTTTGGATCATCGGTACGAGACATTAATCTAATAAGCACCATCACAAAGCCAGCGCACCCAGCACCTAAAACTGCGTAAATACTAAAGATAGAAAAATTATCAGTGCCTGGTTGCAGCATAATGATAACGCCAATAAAGCCTGCAATTGTTGCTGCCCAGCGTCTTATACCCACGACTTCTTTTAAAATAAGAATAGCAAAGATAGACACAAAAAAGCTCTTGGCAAAACCAAGTGCTGTTGCATCTGCGAGGGGCAGATTAATAAAAGCCGAAAAGCCAAACAACAATGCGCCAAGTGCAAAGACAATGCGAACAGATTGCAAAACAGGAGACTTGGTTTTTAAAATGCCCGGAAACCCTTTTAAAATTGCAGGGGCAACAATGGCAGTCATGATAATTTGTCTTATCAGTACAATTTGAGTGACGTGCAGGTCTTTGCCAAGAATTTTAATCAACAAAACTGTAAGACTAAAAAGACCAGCCGCAATTAACAAAAGTACAGCGCCTTTTAAATTGTCTGGTAATTTTAGAAATCTATTTTGTAATTTTGAAAAAGGCATATATTGCTTCTACTCAAATTAAAGGGCAATAAGTTTTAAAGATAACAGATGCTAGCACATTAAACTGTTTTTTGTTCAAGCAATCGAAACTTATTTTAAAAAGGTTATATGAATGTCAAACTATGTAAACACGCTCACCATTGCAGGGTCAGATTCTGGCGGCGGCGCTGGCATTCAAGCAGACCTTAAAAGTTTTTCTGCAAATGGTGTTTTTGGAACAAGTGTGATTACCGCCATTACTGCGCAAAATACGATGGGCGTTACTGCCATTCATGATATTCCGGTAGATAT
>JBGCEA010000052.1:0-2617 GCA_045105915.1 Nitratireductor sp. | reverse complement strand
TGTTTACACAAATGGCTTCTGATTTTTGCGCCAATGGCGGCATTTTAATTGCTGCAACGCATTTGCCGCTAAATATAAAAAGTAGCGTTTTTCTTGAAATGCAAAAATTATCATCTGATACGAGCGTCGATGAATTTGGTGATGAAATATGACCGCGCTTTTTAAACGCGAATTAATAAGCGCTCTTCGCGTTGGCGGCGGCGGCTTAATTGGCGTTGTTTTTTTTCTATGTGTTATTGCCATTGTACCATTTGCTATTGGTCCAGATTTAAAACTGTTATCTCAAATTGGTCCTGCAATATTGTGGATTGGTGCATTGCTTGCCACCTTGCTTGGTTTAGAGCGTTTGTTTCAGCAAGACAAAGAAGATGGCTCGCTTGATTTGTTAGTGTCCCAAGCGCATCCATTGTTTTTTGTGATCTTAATTAAATGTATGGCGCATTGGCTGGTGAGTTGTTTGCCGCTTGTTGTGGCAACACCGCTGTTTGCCCTTATGCTAAATGTTGGGCCAGTTGGCATGTTTGCCAGCATGCTCACGCTACTTGTTGGAACGCCGGCAATTACTTTTATTGGCGCGGTTGGTGCTTCTATTACGGTAACGCTTGCGCGTGGTGGTTTGCTAATAGCGGTGTTGGTATTGCCACTTGTCATTCCTGTTTTGATATTTGGGGTTATGGCAATTGATGGCGCAATAAATGATCCGCAACCTTTTACTGCGCCATTTCTTATTTTGTGCGCATTTACGTTGTTCACATCTGTGTTAGGGCCACTTGCGGCTAGTCTAATGCTGAGGCATTCTGCCGAGTAGCTTTTGTATTTAAAAAAAGATAAGCAAAATTATGAGTAATGAAACACCTATAAAAAGAGCAAATCCAGTGGCTAGGTTTTTTAATTGGCTAACGAGTTATGCAAACCCAACAAAATTTATGGGGTTTGCAGATAATGCAATTCCGTATTTTGCCGGCTTAAGCTTAACGCTTTTTGCTTTTGGTCTTTATTATGGCTTTAGTGCGCCTCATGATTACCAGCAGGGCGCCACTGTTCAAATTATGTTTGTGCATGTGCCTTCCGCTTGGCTTGCTATGATGTGTTATAGCGTTATGGCATTGTCTGCGCTTGGCACGCTAGTTTGGAAACATCCTTTGGCAGATGTGTCGCTTCGTGCGGCAGCGCCAATTGGTATGGCTTTTACATTTTTAGCGCTACTAACTGGTTCACTATGGGGTAAGCCTATGTGGGGCACTTGGTGGGTATGGGACGCGCGTTTAACATCTGTCTTCATTTTAATGCTTATTTATATTGGTATTATTTCTTTATCGCGCGCATTAGAAGAACCAACAACAGCCGCAAAAGCCCTTGCTGTCATAACGCTGGTTGGATGGATAATTATTCCAATTATCAAATTCTCGGTTGATTGGTGGAATACACTGCATCAGCCTGCCAGTGTTTCGAAGCTAGGCGCGCCGTCTATGGACACGGTATTTTTGATACCGCTCTTTATAATGGCAATTGCGTTCACGGTTTTGTTTTTTACGCTGCATCTTATGAATATGCGAAATGAAATTTTGAGAAGACGCATAAGAACGCTAAAACTGAAAGTGGGGCAAAGCTAATGTTAGATATTTTTGGAAAACATGCCGCTTATATTGTGCCCTCATATGTAGCAACACTTTTGGTGCTATTGGGTTTGGTTGTTTGGATACGCGTTAAATATAATGCCTATAACCAAGAGCTAGAACTTCTAAAATCTAAAGGCATTAAAAGAGCTTCTTCAAAATGATTGATTTGAAAACATCTCATAATGAGCAAGTAGAAGGTGCGCCAAAAGCTGGTGTGTCTAAGATTTATGCGCTTATTCCACTGCTTGTGTTTTTGGCGCTTGCCGGCATTTTTTATAAGCAATTGGCTGGTGGTGGCGCGAGCCGTGATTTGCCTTCTGCGCTTATTGGCAAGCCTGCGCCTATTGTTGATCTTGGTGCTTTAGAGGGCTTGCTTGTTGAGGGCACACAAGTGCCAGCACTTAGCGGAGAAATTTATAAAGGCAAAATTAGCGTTGTAAATGTCTTTGCTTCTTGGTGTGGGCCATGCCGTGTTGAGCATCCCCAATTTATGGCACTGTCTAACCTTGTAAAAAGCCAACCAAACATACAACTCGTTGGTTTGAACTATAAAGATGCCAGCGATAATGCGCTTCGCTTTTTAGGTGAGTTAGGCAACCCCTATAGTGTCGTTGGTGTTGACCCTAAGGGTAGAGCATCAATTGAATGGGGCGTTTATGGTGTGCCAGAAACCTATGTGGTTGGGCCAGATGCCATTATTCGCTTTAAGCATGTTGGGCCTATTTCTCCTGCTATTTTACAAGAGAAAGTTTTGCCGCTTATTGAATCTTTAAATAACCAAGCTTCTTAAGCTCAGTTGTTTTTAGTGCTTTTAGGCTTCATCTTTATCGTCATTTAAAGCGTGCTTGGTAAGTAAACCCATTTGGAAAAGCATAAAGACGATTGTTAGTGGCATTGTTCCCCATACTTTGAAGGTTACCCAAAAGTCGGTTGAAAAATTACGCCAAATAATCTCGTTTAAAGCCGCTAAACAGAAGAAGAAAACACCCCATCTAAAG
>JBGCEA010000051.1:0-3423 GCA_045105915.1 Nitratireductor sp. | reverse complement strand
ACCACTACCAATCTGCTCTTTTACCGTAACGCCAAGCTTTGGCGAAAACCAAATATGATGCGTCATGCCGCGCGGTGCGCCTTTTTGTAGAGGCATTTTCACCTTAGCAGTTTGATATTTACCACCAGCAATTTTTAAGGTTTCAAATTTCACAACCTGAACAACACCACCACCTTTGGTGATTTTATTTTCTTTATGGTCTTTTGACTTCCATGCAGTAACCCACTTATCGCCAGCTTTCATAGGAAAACGATAGCGTGCTTCTGCTGGTTTATAAGTTACAAGAGCAGCATTTTTTGCATCTCTATAGCCCTTCAAAGAAAAGCTTTTAAGATCATAATACGCTTGTGTGTTTTTCTTTAAGCCTTTGACAGAGCTTAATTTTACATACTTTGTATCACCCAGCTTAACAACGCCATCAACCTTGTAAGATATGATTTCAGGCAACGAAGCCCAATTGTTACGCCATGTAAATATAGTGCCTTTTTTGGGAGGCACATAAGCGCTAATAACACCATTTTTGAAGTTACTAGGTGGCGAGCTTTCAACAGATGCAACCGTAACTGTATCTACCTTGTCTTTAGCACCATCATTTGCTTTAGCGCTATCGACACCATCAAGTGTCCCATTTTGCGAAGCTGCACTAGAGGCATCAAATTGCTCTGCAATTTCAGGATCAATCGATGCTGTTGTTTGCGGATCTACACCTAAATTTTCAAAAGCATCTGCCGGCTTAATATCATTTTTTGATAATTGCTGCTCATTCGTAGATTGGCAGCCAGCAAGGCCAAAGCAAATAATTGCGCTTGAAATTAAAAGTGCAGATTTCATATCTCTTCCCCAACAATAGTTAGTAAAGAATAACGGATTGCGCTTAACAAAAGGCTGAAGTGTGTGGTTAATGAGCCGTTAAAATTTAGACTGCCTTAAATGCAAAAAACACGCTTCAAGCGCGCTTGCGCGATCCATATGCAACAGAAACAATTACAATAACCATGCCTAAAAATTGTATCGACACCAGCGTTTCTCCAAACAAGAAATAAGCAATTATGGCAGTGCAGACAGGCACCAAATAAAACAGGCTTGCAGTTTGAGAAACATTATCGCGATTAATCAAAAATAACAGCATGCCAACCGCGCCAATAGACAACACAAAAACCAACCAAATGAGCGCAAATATAAATTCACCGCTCCATTCAATTTCTTGCGTTTCAAACAAATAAGAAAACAGAGCAAGCGGTATAATAGCGCCAACATATTGGGTCATAGTGGCAAAGCGAATGTCTAAGCCATGCACAAAATATTTTTGATAAATAGAACCAACGCTAATACCAATTAGCGCCACAACAATGGCAAATAAACCAAGATTGGTAATGCCAATATCAAGGCCAATTGCCAGTTTTGGATACACAACTAAAGCCACACCAAAAAGTGCAGTTATAAGCGCAATGAGCTGAATTTTTGATATATTTTCTTTCAAAAACTGCCATGCTAAAAATGCAGTTAAAAGCGGTTGTAGGCCAACAATTAGCGCGGCAATACCAGCCGACATACCTTGCGAAATTGCATAAAACACACCGCCCAAATAAAGCGAATGAATTAGAACGCCTGCGACCATAGAATGAAGAACAATTTTCCAGCCAGCATTCGAACGCACAACAATTGCAACAATCGGCACCAAAATAACCAATACAATTGCCATTCTAAGCGTTAAAAATGTAAATGGCTCGGCATATGGCAAACCCAACTTACCACCAATAAAACCGGTCGACCAAAGCCCAACAAAAATAGCTGGCGCTGCACCTTCTAAAAACTTGGAAAAACTGGAATTCATGATTGCATCACTCGAAATAAGTAAATTACTGAACTCTTCAACAGACTTTACCATCGAAAGACTAGGAAAAGCGTTGAGAACATCATAGATCATGTACTCCCTTATTTTGCAGGAAACAACATGCTTTCAAATTATAAAATTAATCAGCCAGATGCGGCTTTGCTAAACCAAGTACAAGGCGCGATTGACATTAAAACAAAACCACCAGGCTCGTTAGGTGTGATTGAAAGTTTGGCACTAAATATGGCTGGCGCGCAAAACAGTGCAAACCCTAGTGCTGATCCTGCGCATTTGTTCATTTTTGCTGGCGATCATGGCCTCACAGCAGAAGGTGTTTCTGCTTGGCCAAGCGAAGTCACCACACAAATGGTTGCAAACTTTTTAAGCGGCGGCGCTGCAGCAAATGTTTTTGCAAGAACCAATGATGTAAAACTCACCATTGTAGATGCTGGCATTATTGGCGATTTGCCAGAACATGAAAATTTAATAAAAGCCAACATCAAAAAAGGCACAAACAATGCCCTTAAAGAAGATGCACTAAGCGAAGACGAATTAGAAGCCGCATTACAATTTGGTGCATTGCAAGCCAGCAATGCTGTTAAGAACGGCGATAAAGTTATCTTGTTTGGCGAAATGGGCATTGGCAATACCTCTAGTGCTTCATTACTTGCGCACGCTATTGCTGGCATCGATCTTGAAACGCTCACAGGCCCTGGCGCGGGTCTTGATAAACAAGGCGTTGTGCAAAAAATCGAGATATTGAAACAAGTCGCTGCGCGCAAATTATCAAGCAAAGACGATCGCCTTACACCAACAAAGGCACTACAAGCTTTTGGCGGCCTAGAAATTGCAATGATAGCTGGCGGCATTATTGGCACAGCCGCAAATAATGGCGTTGCGTTAGTAGATGGTTTTATTGCAAGCGCAGGCGCACTATGCGCCATTAAAGCACGTCCAGAAATAGCGCCTTATGTTGTGTTTTCACACCGCTCAAAAGAACCCGGCCATACAGCCATGTTGCAATCAATCAATGCCGAGCCATTGCTCGATTTAAACTTACGTCTTGGTGAAGGCACGGGAGCACTTTTGGCACTGCCACTTCTTAGAAATGCCTGCGCAATGCTAGAACAAATGGCGACATTTGAAAGCGCTGGCGTTTCAGGTAAAGATAGCTAAGCCATCAACTAACCAAATGAGAGAAATTCTATGAAAGACTTGATTGCATATATAAAAGTCTGCGTTGAGTTTTTCACTCGCATACCGGTAAAACGCTCAAAAGAAGAAAGCACGATTTCGCTCAACGAGGCGGCAATAGCTTTTCCAATTATTGGGCTTTTTATTGGCGCACTTATTGGCCTTATATGGCTTATCGCCTCTTATTTTTTACCCACTATTGTAGCGGCTGGCATCGCTATCATTGGTGGCATCATGCTTACTGGCGCACTACATGAAGACGGCATATCAGATTGTGCAGATGGGCTTGGCGGGCATGTCTCTACAAAACGCGCCTTAGAGATAATGCGCGATAGTAATATTGGCACCTATGGCGCAGTAGCCCTTATTGCCACTATTGGCTTTCGTTGGACAGG
>JBGCEA010000050.1:0-2650 GCA_045105915.1 Nitratireductor sp. | reverse complement strand
CCCATAGTCTTCGGCCAAGATATAAGCCAAACCACCTTTACCAGATTGCGAATTAATACGAATAATCGCCTCATATGTGCGCCCAACATCTACTGGGTCAATTGGTAAATAAGGCACTTCCCACTCGCTAGAGTTGGCCTTTCTAATCGCCTTCATACCCTTATTAATGGCATCTTGGTGCGAGCCAGAAAAAGCAGTATAAACCAATTCGCCAACATATGGGTGGCGCTCTGGTATTTTCAGTTGGTTAGAATATTCATAAATCTTTTTCATGCGCTCAATGTCAGAGCAATCTAGCTGAGGGTCTACGCCTTGCGTAAACATGTTTAATGCAAGCGTCACTAGATCTACATTACCCGTGCGCTCGCCATTACCAAACAAGGTCCCCTCAACTCTGTCAGCGCCAGCCATAAGCCCAAGCTCTGTAGCTGCCACACCCGTGCCTCTGTCATTATGCGGGTGAAGTGAGACAATGATGTTTTCGCGGTTATCTAAATTTCTACACATCCACTCAATTTGATCTGCATAAATATTAGCGCTCGACATCTCAACGGTCGCTGGCAAATTCAAAATCAATTTATTGTCTTTGGTCGGGCGAATTTCTTCGCTCACTGCATTACAAATTTCCAAAGCAAAATCTAATTCAGTGCCGGTAAAGCTTTCTGGAGAATACTCAAATCTATATCCCCCACCAGCATCTTCTGACATGTCTCTAATCATCTTAGCAGCGTCTGTCGCAATGGTTTTAATGCCCTTGCGGTCTTGCCCAAACACAACACGTCTTTGAAGTTCAGATGTAGAATTATAAAAGTGAACAATTGGCTTATTCGCGCCCTCAAGAGATTCAAATGTTCTTTTAATCAATTCGGGTCTGCACTGAACCAAAACCTGCAGCGATACATCATCAGACACATTGCCTTCTTCAACGCACCATCTTGCAAAGTCAAAATCGGTTTGCGAGGCTGAAGGAAATCCAATTTCAATCTCTTTAAATTTCATATCTAGCAATAGGCCAAACATGCGTTCTTTGCGGTCTTGCCCCATTGGGTCAATCAAGGCTTGGTTACCATCGCGCAAATCTACAGAACACCAAATAGGCGGTGTCGTATTTTGTTTCGATGGCCAAGTACGATCATCCAAATCAACAGGTGGATAGGCTTTATACTTCTCAGCGGCCAATTTCATATTATTTTTAGTCATTTCAATCATCTAGGCTTTCGCGCCAGCTCCAAATACCTTCGCACCCTATATAAGCCAAACAAGTGGCGGGGTCATGCGAAATAGAAAAATTTATGATATTTTTTGAAAAGGGCATATCTGAAAACAATTTCAGTAATTCCGATCGCCGAGAGCCCTAACTAAGCCCGACGATCGCTCATCAGCGCGAGCGCGAGCGCACCAGCCAAAAGCTGGTTTAATAAGTGCAAAGCATTTGCAGTTATATGTTGTGTCAAAGCAAACATACCCAACTCATAACATAAATTTTGAGTTGGGCAAGTGCATAAAACCAAAGCACAGCTAGGCAGCTAATAGCTACCATGTCGCTCTAAGTAGCGTTTTTCTTTAAAGGCAAATTAGCTACAACATTTTCTATCATCTTAAGGCCAGCATCGCCGCCCAAACTCATAATAGATTCAGGGTGAAACTGCACCGCAGCCACTCTTTCAGTTTTATGTTCAATTCCCATAATCACGCCATCACTGGTTTGCGCCGTCACATCAAAGCTTGAAGGCAAACGTGCAGGATCTGCAAATATTGAATGATATCTGCCAACCGTTACATCTTTTCCAAGTCCACCAAACACACTGCCAGCCTTCACAATTTTAATGCGAGAAGGCTTACCATGCATTGGAATAGCCAATTGGCGAAGCGAGCCACCAAAAGACTCGGTCAAAGCTTGCAAACCAAGGCAAACCCCAAAAATTGGAATTTCGCGAGAACGCACTTTGTCTATTGTGGCCTTACAGTCAAAATCTTGCGGTGTACCAGGCCCTGGCGACAACACCACTAAATCTGGCGCATACTCTTCTAGCACTTCTTCTGGTAAAGGCGAGCGAACAGTAGATACTTCTGCCCCTGTCTGCCTAAAATAGTTAGCCAGCGTATGCACAAAACTATCTTCATGATCGACCAGCAAAATTTTGCACCCAGCGCCAACCTGCGCTACTGCCTGTTCTTTATCTGCCAGCGCTTGATTGCCCGCGCTTTTTATCGCATTTAGCATCGCAGATGCTTTAAGTTCTGTCTCCTGCTCTTCTTCAACAGGATCAGAATCAAATAGCAAAGTCGCACCAGCCCTCACCTCGCCAATGCCGTTTTTAAGGCGAATGGTGCGAAGCGTTAGACCAGTATTCATATCTCCATTAAAGTGCAGCATGCCTACAGCGCCGCCATACCAAGCGCGTGGGCTTTTTTCATTCTCTTCAATATAGCGCATAGCCCATAATTTGGGTGCGCCAGTTACAGTCACAGCCCAAGCATGCGATAAGAATGCATCAAATGCATCCATGCCATCACGAAGGCGCCCCTCAATATGATCAACCGTATGAATGAGCTTTGAGTACATCTCAATTTGGCGTCTGCCAATAACACGCACACTACCCGCCTCACATACACGGCTCTTATCATTGCGATCAACGTCTGAGCACAT
>JBGCEA010000049.1:0-2942 GCA_045105915.1 Nitratireductor sp. | reverse complement strand
TTGAGCAGGAATAACCTTGGTATCGTTCAAGACAAGCGCATCCCCTTTTTTCAAAAAGCTAGGCAAATCTTTCACACTATGATCGCTGAGTTCTGTTGTATTATTTAATGGATCAACAACCAGCATTTTTGCGCTGTCTTTTGGATTAACAGGTCGCAAAGCAATAGCATCATCTGGCAAATCAAAATCAAATAAATCTACGCGCACTTAACGCTCCAAAATAGTTTCAAACACTATAGCACAACAAAAAGGCAGCGCATAAAACGCTGCCTTAAAATCTCAAAGCTAGACGCAGAATTATAAGTCTGCAGCAACTTTCATTGATACGATTGAATCAGGGTCTTGCACAGGCTCGCCCTTTTTAATCAAATCAACATTTTCCATGCCTTCAATCACTTTGCCCCAAACCGTATATTGACGGTTCAAAAAGTGCGCATCATCTAGGCAAATAAAGAATTGGCTGTTTGCACTGTCTGGCATAGAACTTCTTGCCATTGAACACACACCACGTAAGTGGCCAGTTTCATTAAACTCAGCTTTAAGGTCAGCCTTTTCAGAGCCACCAGTGCCGGTGCCATGCGGACAACCCACTTGCGCCATGAAACCATCAATCACACGATGAAAAACGATGCCATCATAAAAACCTTCACGAGAAAGTTCTTTCAAGCGCTCAACATGTTTTGGAGCAACTTCAGGCATGCACTCAATAACAATCTTGCCTTTTGTTGTTTCAATCACGATGGTATTTTCTGGATCTTTATACGCCATTCTTTTTCCTTAAAATTCTTTTTTATAACTTAAAAATGAAATTGCTATTTCACAACTTCCATTTTGATAATTTTGTCAGGGGCATCTACCATGCCATTGGCGCCATTACCACGCTTAATTTTGTCTACAAATTCCATGCCTTTTGTCACTTGTCCAAAGACAGTGTATTGACCATTTAAGTGCGAAGCTTCGTCAAACATAATAAACCACTGCGAGTTTGCACTATCGGGGTGGCCTTTACGTGCCATACCAAGCGTACCACGCACAAATGGCTCTTTATTAAATTCAGCTTTTAAGTCGGGTAATTTTGATCCACCAGCACCAGTGCCTGTTGGATCACCAGATTGCGCCATAAAGCCGCTAATCACACGGTGAAAAACAACACCATCATAAAAACCTTCGCTTGCTAACTTTTTCATACGCGCAACATGATTTGGCGCAAGGTCTGGGCGCAGCTGAATTTCAACAACGCCATCTTTCAATGTTATATTCAATTTATCAGCAGCATTTGCACTAGCACCAAATGAAAATATGGCAGCAGCACCAATTAAAGCGCTGACTAACAGGCCAAAAACGCCCTTTGAAAGAAGTTTCATAATTATCTCCGATTTATAATTTGTGATTGTTTGTTAAATTAGAATTTTTCAGCAATGGCCTTTGCCACCATTGGCGGCACAAAGCTTGAAACATCACCTTTCATCTTGCCAATTTGACGAACCAATGTGCTGGTAATATGTCGATTATGCGTATGCGCTGGAAAAAACACAGTTTGCAGTTTAGGCGCCAATGCATCATTCATGCCAGCCATTTGCATTTCATAATCAAAATCAGTGCTATCGCGAAGCCCTCTTACAAGCATTGTTGCTTTTGCTTTTTTGGCAGTTTTTACGAGCAAATTATCAAATGAAATAACGCTAATGCGTTTTGCAGCAATCTTAAACTGATCTTTGCTGGCTTTTAAAATTAAATCAGAACGCTCTTCAAAGCTAAAAATAGGCACTTTGCCAGGATGCACACCAATGGCAACAACCACTTCATCTGCAATATTAAGTGCGCTTTCGATCACATCCATATGACCATTTGTGATTGGATCAAAAGATCCCGCATAGAGTGCTATTTTTTTCATGCAGCCCTTTTCCCATTTCAAAAAAGCTTATGCAACTGATTTTAAGAACTTTTGCTCAAAGAGCCCATCCATAAACCGCCACCAATCAGCATCAATCCGCCCAAGCGTTCTGCAAAGCGAATGCGTTTGGTTGAGATGAGTTCGCCAGCGCGCCCAGCAAGCACAGCATAACCAGCATCTAACAAGCCAGCCACAACCATAAATACAAATCCATAAATCAATGTTTGCGTAAAGACACTTGCTTCTACTCTTCCGCTCAAATCCACAAATTGAGGAATAAAAGCACCATAGAATAAAAGCGCTTTTGGGTTCGCCATTAAAACAATAAAGCCTTGCCAAAAATAACCAATTTTAGGTGGCTCTACATTATCCTTAGAAACAAATTCGCCATTTGAGCGAAACATTTTTATACCAATATAAATAAGATAAGCAGCGCCAAGAAGTTTAATAGCAAAAAACCAATCAGACATAATACGAATGACGCTCTCCAGGCCTAGCCCCACCACCAATACCATAACGATAAGACCAAGCTGAATACCTGCGATATTTAGTAAGCCAGCTTTTGCGCCACCTCTAATAGAGTTTGCAATGATAAGAGAGACAGAAGGCCCAGGCACAATTGCAACAACGCTAGCAGCAATTGCTATTGCTAAAATAGAAGGCCACATTTCAACTAAAAACATTATATAACCTCTCCATTAACTTTAGGACGAAATGGCAATGCTGTTATTCAGCATCACCCTCGCTGCTATTATTTTCTTCAGTCGTAGCTTCTGGCGCACTATCTGCAGTTGTTTGTACGCTTTCACTTGCATCAGCCTCAACAGCCTCTACATCATCCTCTTCATCAGATTCAGATATATGTTCAACCGACACAACCTTCTCGTCTTTTGAAGTAGAGAATACTGTTACACCCTGCGTAGAGCGACCAGCAACACGAATGCCAGATATTGGACATCTAATAAGCGTACCACCATCTGAAACCAACATAATTTGGTCCTCGTCTTCTACTGGGAAGCTAGAAATTAGCGGGCCATTGCGATCATTC
>JBGCEA010000048.1:0-7943 GCA_045105915.1 Nitratireductor sp. | reverse complement strand
GAATAATCCGAAAAATAGCCATTGCAGCCTCAACCTTAGTACCATTATCTTTGATGATCTTTTGACCAGCTTGAACAGCTTTTGTAATTTTGGCTTGTTCGTCTTTTGATAAAGTTTTTGGTTTCGATTGATCAGATGATTTAATGGCTGACTGTGTGACTGATTGTGGTTTTGGAGTACTCATGTTCGACCCTCTAAGATTATTGAATAACTTAATGAGGGCATCCACCAATTACATAAATGGATCAACGCTTGAACTTGCATGTTAGATTTTTGTGATTGAAGATCATTTTATTCTCAAAAATCCACTTCATTACAAGCCAAAACACATCACTGGAAACCACGTGGAAACAGTGTAAATTCCAACGTCAATTCCACCACCAAATACAGAGGTGGGTGCGTTTCCTTCAGCAAAAAGTGTGATTATTTTAAGCTAACATTCCACTCAAACTCGAACAATTCCGTGAGTGGTAAACAGCAATTCAGTGGGGCGTATTTTGGGCTAAAAACACAAGCGGAATTGATTGTTCGCGCGAACATCATCGCACTTAAAAATGCGTAATACACTGATTTATATGAGAGTTTTACCCGTAGCCTGAAGTTATGATTCCGCTGCTCTAACCAGCTGAGCTACCCCGCCACACATTCCAAGCGCATGAAATTCTTTAAAAGAAATCCAAAATAATGTTGGAAATATATCAGACATATAAGATTTATTGCCTGTGCGCGCATATAAGAAACCAAAGGCCCGTATGTCAAGCGATATAAGTTGTTGGGTGTTACTATTTTTTAGAATAAATTTTAAACTCTAGAAGGCATTGAAATTCTCTATCAAAAACATGGTTCTCAAACAAAGCTTAGCCATCAACCGTCTAATATTTGATGTGGATGAGAGAGACATTGGCAACAAGCAGCATTTAAACTACTTTCTAGGCTATAAATTACCCTTGAAGGAAACATAGCCAATAGCTATTCAAATACAGCACCTAAAGTAGTTTTAGTCGATGGCACTTTAACAAACGCTTTGCTTAGTTAAGGCGCTCTCCTGTTTCGGGGCAGAAGTAAGACGCCTTACCCAAATCAAATGCTAAGCTTTGTTTAGTGCCAGCCTTTGCCAATGTCTCTGCATGCAACCTCGCAGTCACATGTTTTCCACCAAGCTGCATAACCGCAAAAGTATCAGCGCCAGCAGGTTCTACGATATCAATAACACATTCAGCCTCTTGTGCTTCTTTGGCGCTCTTACGTGCGGTATCTGCAATATCCTCAGGCCTAATACCAATGATAACATCATCTGGTAGATTAGTGTTTTTCTTATCAATCAAAACAATAGGCTCATCCCCTTCTCTTTCAATTTTGATATGAGTACCTTTTCCATTTTTACTGGCTCTTGCAGGAATGAGATTCATCGCTGGGCTCCCCATAAAATCAGCTACAAACAAATTAGCAGGATGATTATAAATTTCTGAAGGCGTCCCCATTTGTTGAATAATGCCACCCTTCATAACGACAATTTTGGTAGCCAAAGTCATTGCTTCAATTTGGTCATGTGTCACATACACCATTGACGCGCCAATGCGCTGATGCAGCGCTTTTATTTCTGTTCGCATCTCAACACGCAATTTTGCGTCTAGGTTTGAAAGCGGCTCATCGAACAAAAAGAGTTTAGGATCACGTACAAGCGCACGCCCCATAGCAACACGTTGTCTTTGCCCGCCAGACAATTGACCGGGCTTTCTCTTTAATAGCGCTTCAATTTGCAACTGCTGCGCCACATGCGCGAGTTTTTTATCTTGCGTTTCTTGATCAACACCGCGCACTTTCATGCCAAAAGTAATATTTTTGGAGACAGTCATTGTGGGGTAAAGCGCATACGATTGGAACACCATAGCAATGTCACGATCTTTTGGACTAACATTTGTCATGTCGCGCCCATCGATGTGTATCTGACCATCATTGATTGGTTCTAAGCCAGCAATACAGTTGAGCAAAGTAGACTTACCACAACCAGAAGGCCCCACTAAAACAAGGAACTCGCCTTCTTCTATAGCCACATTAATATCTTTTAGAATATCAACAGCGCCATAGCTTTTGAAAAGGTTTTTAATTTCAAGAATTGAAGACATTCATTTATCCTTTCACTGAACCAGCCGTTAAGCCGCGAACGAAATATTTTCCAGCCAACACATAGACAAACAAAGTAGGAAGGCCTGCAATAATAGCAGCGGCCATATCTACATTGTACTCTTTCACGCCAGTCGTGGAATTCACAATATTATTAAGTGCAACAGTCACAGGCTGAGTGCCTGCCTGTGTAAATGACACACCAAAGAGGAAGTCGTTCCAAATTTGAGTGAATTGCCAAATTACTGTCACAACGATTATGGGTAGAGATAATGGTAAGAAAATTGACCAAAACACTCTAAAGAAACCTGCACCATCTACCTTTGCAGCCTTTGTAAGTTCAGAAGGAATAGACACATAATAATTTCTAAAAAACAGAGTCGTAAAGCCGAGTCCATAAATAACGTGCACGAATATCAACCCTGAAATAGTACCCGCAATGCCCATAATACCTAACATTTTTGCCATTGGTAAAAGCACAACCTGAAACGGAATAAAGCAACCAAATAGCATGAGTGAGAATATTATATTCGCGCCGCGAAAACGCCATTGCGCAACCACATATCCATTCAAAGCACCAAGCAAAGTTGAAATAAGAACACCAGGAATTGCAATTAGAACAGAGTTCCAAAAGAAAGGACGCACACCTTCACACTGAATGCCCGTACACGCGCCAGACCAAGCAGTACGCCATGGATCGAGTGTAATTTCACGCGGCAGCGATATCAAATCACCAGTTCGAATTTCTTCTAACGTTTTAAGCGATGTCGTAATCATCACAAAAAGCGGCATCAAATAAAACAACGCAAACAAACCAAGCAAAATATATAAGATAACTCGCAAAATTACTTTTGTAGTATTACTTTTTTGAGGCGCTGCGTGAATTGAAAGATCAGTCATTTCTAGACCTCAATTCTGAATATAAATAAGGAACAACAATAGCAAAGACGACTAGCATCATGATCATGGCAGAACTAGCAGCCTGACCTATGTCTCCACGAGAAAATGCCATTGCATACATATATGTTGCAGGAAGGTCTGTGGCATAGCCAGGGCCGCCCCCTGTAAGCGCAATCACCAAGTCAAAGCTCTTAATTGCTAAATGCGATAAAACAATAAACGCTGACAAGAAAATTGGAGCCATCGAAGGAATGATGATTGCTGTATAAACGCGCCAAGTAGGAATACCATCGACTTGTGCAGCTTTAATAATTTCTTGATCAACCGATCTAAGCCCCGCCAAAAACAAAGCCATAACAAAACCAGAGCTTTGCCAAATAGCGGCAAGCACAATTGCGTAAATTGCTAAGTCTGGCTTTATGAGCCAGTCAAATGTAAAGTTTTCAAATCCCCACCCTTGCACCATTTTTTGCAGACCAAGACCAGGGTTTAAAATCCATTTCCATGCAGTACCCGTCACAATCATAGAAAGTGCCATAGGGTACAAATAGATAGTGCGTATGGCACCTTCTGTTCGAATATTTTGGTCAAGCAAAATAGCTAGAACAAGCCCAAGCACCATAGCAATTACAATGAATAGCGCACCAAAGATAAACAGATTGGTAAAGGCAGTATCCCATCTTGGAGACGCAAATAAACGCTCATACTGAATGATGCCTTCCAATTCATACTTTGGAAGCAAGCGAGATCTTGTAAACGAAACCCAAGCTGTCCAAGCGATAAAGCCATAAACAAATATAAGGATTGCGATAAAAGAAGGCGCCAAGACAATTTTGGGGGTGTTTTCTTCAAACCACTTAAGCATTACAAAAATTCCTAATTGACCTCACCCCTAAATTAAAAGGGGTGAGGTTGTTAGTGAGTGCAAATATTAAAGGCTATTTGCTACTGCTTTTGCAAGCATATCAACCGCGTCTGCAGAAGACATATCTGAGTTGAAGTGTGCTGTAACAACATCTGTTATTGCACCAGACTGCGCACCGCGAAGTGCCATGCCATGTGCATAAGATGGAAGCAAAGAACCACCTTGGTTAGATGCGTTCATATCAGCAGCAGAAAGTGTTGCACAGCTATCAAATTCGTCTAATGCAACATCTGTACGTGCTGGAATAGAACCCTTGTTCAAATTGAACACTTTTTGGAAGTTCTTACCAACAATCAGCTTAGCCAATAGGTCTTGGCCTTCTTTTTTATCATCGCCCGCAACATTAAACATTGCAAAACTATCAACATTATAAAGGAAGCCTTCACCAGGAGTTGAAGCACAAAGGAAGTCTTTGCCAGGTGCTTTGCCAGCAGCCAAGAATTCGCCTTTTGCCCAGTCACCCATGATTTGGAAAGCAGCTTCGCCATTCATAACCATTGCAGTTGCAAGGTTCCAGTCACGCCCAGAGAAGTTTGGATCAACAAAACCGCGCATTTTGCGCATCTGATCAAACACAGCTTTCATGTCGTCTGACTTTAGCGTGTCCATGTCTAATTCAACAAACGCTTTGCGGAAACCATTTGTGCCCAAAATACCAAGTGCCACAGCTTCAAATACTGTTGCATCCTGCCAAGACTGACCACCATGCGCTAGAGGAATGATACCAGCAGCTTGCAATTTAGCAGCAGCTGCATTGAACTCGCCCCAAGTAGAAGGCATGTCGATACCATTTGCTTTTAGAACTTCAGCATTTGCCCAAATCCAATCAACACGGTGAACGTTCACAGGCGCCGCGCACCATGTGCCTTCGCACTTCATGTGACCCGCAATAGATGCTGGCAAAATAGCTTCCCAGTTATTTGCTTTCGCAACTTCTGAAATGTCAGCTAAAACACCTTCATCATACCATTCTTGAATTGCAGGGCCTTTAATTTGAGCAGCTGCAGGTGCGTTACCAGCGAGTACGCGTGCACGAAGAGCCGTACTTGCAGCATCGCCGCCGCCGCCAGCTACTGGCATATCTGTCCACTTACCACCATTATCGGCAAATTCTTTTTGTAAAACAGCAACAGATTTAGCTTCACCACCTGATGTCCAGTAGTGAAGAACTTCTGCACTTGGTTCAGCAAATGCATTTGTTGATGCAACTAATAATGCGATGCTTGATACAGCACCAAATAAATGTGATTTCATAATCTTATCCTCCCGTGGAAAAAGCCCGAATTAAATATCGGTACAAAACTATTTAGCTCACCTCACAGAAATACAAGGGGGAAAGCCTGTTAAATGGGTGAGCAACTTTTAAAAAATCTCAATTCTGTTACGCCTTGTTACATACGGGCTGGAATTGTTACTAAATGTTACATAAGCATGCTAAAACTTATTACATGAATTCAAGTTTCAAGAATAAAGCGAGTTAGATTCTATGCCTATTTCTCGAATATTGGTAGTCGATGACGACCCAGATATGCGCGAAATGATGACTCAATTTCTGCGTCAAAACGCAATGATCGCCCTTCCAGCTTCTAATGAGAGTGAAATTCAAAAACACCTAAATAGCGGCAGAATTGATCTCATTTTTTTAGATGTGATGCTGGGCGATGAAAACGGCATAGAAATATGTAACCGCTTAAGACACAAGCATAATGTGCCAATCATTATGGTTTCTACCCTATCGGCAGATCATCAGCGTATGGCAGGATATGAAGTGGGCGCGGACGATTATATAGCCAAGCCCTTCAACCCCCAATTATTATTAGCGCGCGCTAAAGCTGTTTTATCGCGCACCAATCGCGCTTCATCTATTGCCCATAGGCGCAACACTAAAAGCTTTGAGTTTGGCGGTTGGACCTATAATGCCAAGCGAAATGAAGTTTTATCACCAGAAGGCGTACAAGTTGCATTATCGCGCCGCGAAATAGCCCTTCTACAAGCACTTCTTGCAAATCCTCATATCCCCATCACCAGAGATGAGATTATTGATTTATTAGATGTGACTGGTGATACAAAAACGGTTCAAGGAAAAGATGAGCAGGAAAATGAAGGCATAGCAAAAGAAGCATTAGGGCGATCTGTAGATATGCTTGTTGGGCGTTTACGATCTAAGATAGAACAAAATCCAAAAGAGCCTAAAATTCTTCTCACCCAGCGCGGTGTTGGATATGTGTTTGCAATAGATGTTGTGGAGCATGAAGGGTGAATAATAAAGTACTTAGTTTTCGCACCATCGGCTATTTGCTCATCATATTTTCCATGCTTGGGGGAGCATTTGCAGGCTGGACTTGGCTAAAATCAAACACAGATTGGCGTAGCTACCAATCAACCGCTTACACAGCAGGCATACTGCTTTATAATGCGATGCAAAACAAAACAAGCCCTAGCAATGACGTAATTATAAAAAACCTGAGTGTATTGGATCAACAAAACGCTTTAGCGGGTGACTTTCGCCAAATCACCATAGCCCCAAAAGCGGCGCAAATAACCAATGTTCCCATTTCACGAGATCAAGGCGACTCACAAACAAGCATGCCTTTATCACTTATTATATACTCTCCCACCCTCACTTATCAGTTAGCCAACCTTCCCCATCGCTCTGGTCAAACAGCAGCTGAAACCACGGGAGAAATTTTTAAGCTCATAGCAACCTATTGCTCTGATCCAGTTGTAATTGCACGAATGGGAGATAATCATTGGGTGCAAATAGATGGGTCATCTGTTTGGTCTTGCCATGTTGCGCCAAAAGACAATCGTTTATTTGCTGCAATGGCGCTGATAATCGTCTTTGGTGCTTTAACCACAACAATCGTCAATCTCTCTGGGCATTTTACCAGTTTCGCAGAAAAATTAAGAACACGCCGTCATGTTGGCGGCCCAGACAGCTACGACGCCGCTGGCCCACAAGAATTGCAAAACATCGTTTCGGCAGTAAACACCTATCTTGAAACAGAGCGCACACAACTAAAGAACCGTGCAGCAGTTTTATCTGGTGTTAGCCATGACCTTGGCACACCAGCAACGCGCCTTAGATTACGAACTGCTCTAATATCAGATTTAGAGTTACGCCAAAAACTAGAACAAGATATTGATTCAATGACCGGCATGATTGAAAGCGTTCTAACCTATACGCGAGCAGAAATGAGCACCGAAGCCCCAAGAAGATTGTCGATTACTTCATTGATAGATTCTATTGTTGCAGACTACCAAGACACAGGCCGCGCTGTTAAATATAAAAAGACAGACGACCTTATCGTACAAGGTGGTCGATCGCTCTTCATGTCAAAACAAGGCCAAGGCTTTATTACAGGTGAGCGAGAAGTTGTAGTAAACGCACGCCCAATTTCGTTAGAACGCGCAATTACAAACCTAGTTGAAAACGCACTAAAATATGGTCGGCGTGCAACCTTGTCCCTAAAGACTGATGCCAACACCACAACTATCATCGTAGAAGATGAAGGCTCAAATAAATCTGCAAATGAAATTGAGGAGTTAATGGCTCCCTTTCAGCGTGGTGATAATACTAAAACCATAGATGGTTACGGTTTGGGGCTAACGATCGTTGCAACAATTGCAAAAATGCATGGCGGTTCATTATCATTTGAAGATACTAATATTGGCTTAGCCGCCCACCTAAAGATTAGTAGAAATTAGAGTATAAAAACACTCCGCCTCCAATCTTCCCTAAATAACTATAGAAACATACTTATCCATGCTTTGGCTAAAGCGATAATAACACTAGCCCTTCAACCTCCTGATTGTGAGCAATTGTTGAAATCCCGATGATAGATAAGCATCGTGTCCGTCGTCAGGGTTTTTGGAACAGAAGGTTGCTTAGTTTAAGCGAGAGTTCGGCTCATCTGTTTTGTTATATTAAGCGGCCTTCTTGCGGTATTGCAAGCGCCGTAGTTTGAATGTGTTTTGTTTGATCCTTTCCCTC
>JBGCEA010000047.1:0-3226 GCA_045105915.1 Nitratireductor sp. | reverse complement strand
TCGTACTGTGTTTGGCGAAACGATATTAAAAATTTAGCTCAGACATTAAATCGAGTTTTGCCAACGGTCTTAGTATTTCACTTAGATCAGTCAGTGATTGGTTTACTAAGCCTGCCACAGTACGAATGAATCTGTGAATTTTATGTTCACTTTATGTTCTTTTATTTCGTAAATGTCAATTCTAAATTTTTGCCTGTCTAATTATGGTTAGCAGAGTTTTAATATTCGCCTAGTTTGCGATCGGGGTTGTAGGCTTCTTGCGAGTATTTGATAACGGCTTGGCCGCATCTTAATTCACCAGATTTAGTATCAGGCGCGTAGTTAGGGTTGCCGTGTAGTTCCCACCCCTCATTTAAGGCTTTTGTAATTTTGTGGCAAAAGCTTGCATCGTCTGGGCCAGTTAAAAAGCGATAAAGTGTTGTTGGTTTTTTCATGATCTTATTTCTGCTCTAACTTATGTGAAATTGAAATGAGTAATTCTGCTTCTTCTAAATGCAGTCTTTCAATCATTTCGCCTTCTATTTGTATAGCACCTTTATTTTGGTTTTCTTCTTTTGCAAAAGTTGAAATTATAAGTTTTGCTTTTTCGACTTCTTGTTCACTTGGGCCAAAATGTTGATTGGCTAAATCTATTTGGTTTGGATGAATGAGTGTTTTGCCATCAAAGCCCATTTCTTTGGCTTGCTGGCAATCAGTTGCAAATGCTTCTTGGTCTTTGAAATTATTAAAAACGCCATCAAGAACAGATAAATTATAAGCGCGCGCCGCCGCTATAATGCTCATCATCCATGGGTACTGAATTGATCGGGTGTTTAGCGACTTTGTTTCTTTTGCTAAATCGTTTGGTCCTACAACCAAACACTCTAATGTATTTGTGGCTTGGCAAATTTCTTTTAGGTTCATTATGGCAAGGGGGGTTTCTATCATTGCCCAAATTTTAAGTTTTGTCTGGTTTGCCACCAAACTAATATCTTGGGGTGTTGAAACTTTTGGCGGTAATATTGCATTTGGGCTGCATTCATTTGCCAATTCAAGATCGGCCTCAAAGCCAGCGCTATTGAGTGCAGAAGTTCTGATAATGGTTTGAGCATTTTCAAAACGATGTTCTTTAAACAAATGCTTCAAATTTTTATGTGCGCTGTCTCTGCTTGCCTCTAGAATAGAATCTTCTAAATCAAAAATCAGACAATCTGCATTGAGTGTTTTAGATTTTTCTAAGGCGCGTTCATTTGTGGCTGGCATAAACAGCACAGAACGCTTGAATGATATAGGCGATAGATTTGTATGATTTGAAGGCATAGCTCTAGAAGACCCGTTTTTGAAACTGGTGCTTCTATACAGTGTTTATGTGATTTGGAAAAGAATCTAAGTTGCACTCGACCTTTGGCAACGCATGGTGTAAATGAACGCAAAACCAAAATATTGGTATAGATGAAGACCAAAGATCATAGGTTGATTTAATGCAAAAATTTATAAAACTAACAAGTGTAGCGGCGCCACTGCCAATCATTAATATTGATACAGATATGATAATTCCAAAAGATTATCTAAAGACAATTAAACGCACTGGCCTTGGAAAAGGTCTGTTTGCTGAAATGCGTTATAATGATGATGGCACTGACAATTCTGATTTTGTTTTAAACAAGGGCGCCTATGCAGGCGCTGAAATTTTGGTAGCTGGTGATAATTTTGGTTGCGGCTCTTCAAGAGAACACGCGCCATGGGCTTTGCTAGATTTTGGCATTAAGTGTGTCATCTCTACTTCATTTGCTGACATTTTTTATAATAACTGTTTTAAAAATGGCATTCTTCCAATTGTTGTGAGCGAGAGCGAACTAGACGATTTGATGGAAGATGCGAAGCGCGGCGCTAACGCAACGCTTTCAGTTGATCTTGAAGCTCAAACTATAATGGGCCCAGATGGCGGTACGATTTCATTTGATATTGATGAGAATCGCAAACATCGCCTGCTTAATGGTATTGATGATATTGGTGAGACTTTGGAAAAGGTTTCGCAAATTGATGCTTATGAAGAAAAAGCAGCTACAAACCGTCCTTGGGTTTAAGCCCTTATATATAGCATTTAGAATTTTAAAAATTAGGACCCATAAACATGTCTAAACGTAATCTATTTCTACTGCCAGGTGATGGCATTGGCCCAGAAGCTATGGGCGAAGTTCGTAAAATCATTGCGTGGTTTAATGAAGCTAAGAATACTGGCTTTGAACTTGATGAAGGTTTAGTTGGTGGTTCTGCCTATGATGCGCATGGTGTGGCTATATCTGATGCAGATATGGAAAAGGCAATGAATGCAGACGCAGTTTTGTTTGGCGCTGTTGGTGGTCCAAAATGGGACGATGTTCCATATGATGTTCGCCCAGAAGCTGGCCTATTGCGCCTTCGCAAAGACATGGCTTTGTTTGCAAATTTGCGTCCGGCTATTTGTTATTCAGCGCTTGCAAACTCTTCTTCGCTAAAACCTGAACTTGTTGAAGGTTTGGACATTTTGATTGTTCGCGAATTAACTGGCGGCGTTTATTTTGGTGAACCAAAATCAATTACAGATCTTGGTAATGGCCAACAACGCGCTGTTGATACGCAAGTTTATGACACCTACGAAATTGAACGTATTGCTGGTGTTGCTTTTGATATGGCACGCACGCGTGACAACCGCGTTTGTTCTATGGAAAAACGTAACGTTATGAAATCTGGCGTTCTTTGGAACGATGTTGTGAGCGCAACGCATAAAGCAAAATATGATGATGTTGATCTCTCGCATATGCTTGCAGATGCAGGCGGTATGCAGTTGGTGCGTGCGCCAAAACAGTTTGATGTTATTGTAACTGACAATCTATTTGGCGATATGCTTTCTGATGTTGCTGCTATGCTTACAGGCTCACTTGGTATGTTGCCTTCTGCTTCTTTGGGTGCACCAGATGCAAAGACTGGCGCGCGTAAAGCAATGTACGAACCAGTGCATGGCTCTGCTCCAGATATTGCTGGTCAAGGCATTGCTAACCCAATTGCAATGATCGCATCATTTTCTATGTGCTTGCGATATTCTTTTGAAATGGTTGAAGAAGCAGATTTAGTTGAAAAGGCTATTTCTAATGTTCTTGATGCTGGTTTGAGAACAGGCGATATTATGGCAGATGGTTGTACGCAAGTTGGTACAACACAAATGGGCGATGCAATTTTGAAAGAAATTCAAACGCTCGCTGCTTAA
>JBGCEA010000046.1:0-20854 GCA_045105915.1 Nitratireductor sp. | reverse complement strand
GTAATTGGCGCTTGTGGACTTGGGTTTGTGACAACAGATTTAACATCCATGGTCCAAGTGAAACGACGTGCTTTGCCGTCTTCTAATAGATCGGTATATTTTGAAGTCTCTTCGCGGTGATGCCATGGCTTATCGCCAACTTCTAAGCGGCGTAGCCACTTAATCCACATATTGCCTTCCCAGCCAGGCACTACCAAACGTAATGGGTAGCCTTGCTCTGGGCGCAATGCTTCGCCATTCATTTTAAATGCAACCATGCAATCATCCAATGCTTTTTCCATCGGAATTGATCTGGTCATTGCTGCTGCATCTGCGCCTTCTGGGAGAAGCCATTTACCTTCGGTTTTCACGCCCGCTTCTGCAAGTAAGTGCTTTAAGCGAATGCCGGTATACATAACATTGTGAATCATACCATGCGTGAATTGACATCCATTAAGCTGAGCGCCGCGCCATTCCATGCCAGAATTGGCAGCACATTCAAGGAAGTAAACTTTATTCTCACGCGGAAATCTTTTCAAATCTTCCATAGTGAAAACCAATGGCGTGTCTACCAAGCCATTGATCATTAAGCGATGATCTTGTGGTGCAATTTGCGCAACGCCGCCATGATGGCGCTCAAAGCACAAACCATTTGGAGTAATAATGCCGTCTAATTCGTGTAGGGGCGTAAAATTAACCGACGATTTTGGGTCTGCTGTCAGCCAAGGCACATCGCGTCTGATAACATTTTTTTCAAACTCTGAAGGCACACCATATGGCGCGTCGTCCACGCCATCGCCCAAAAGCTGGTTCCATTCTTGAACATCTGTAATTAGTTTTTCTGGCTGTGCGTTAGCGCGATTTAAGCTAACAGCACTTGCCGCCATTGCGCCTGTTGCAATAGCTGTTTTTCTGAGTAATGAACGTTTTGATGGATCAGCAATTACATCCGTAACATCTGTTTTTTGGTCATCGCGCTTGGACATGTATTCCTCCGTTGAATGCCAACAATATATTCAAATATTTATATATATCAAGATGTTTTTTTAACTGCTAAACAACCTTTACAGCTTCATTTTTAGGCATATTAATCACCTTCTTTTTGGTGATATAATCTTCCATCAGATCATAGATTGCTGGGCCTTCTACATCTTCGTTTACAGATGCCCAGCCCGCCACAACATATTTCTTATTCGCGTCAACCAGCTCACCCGAATCTAGCATCGTCATTTGTGAAATTCTGTTGCCAATTTCGTTGTTTGGGGCGCAAGTGTAACCCATGCCACCAACACGCACCATGTCTCCGCCTTGCTGGAAGAATGGATCTTTGTTGAACAGATTATCGCAAACATCTTCTAGGATGTCTTTTAATTGCGAGCCTGTAAATTCTAAGCGGTAAACACTTGGATAGCTCATAGAAGTTTGGGTGTATAAATCGTCTATGGTTATGTCTTGGCCTGGCAACAATGTTGTGCCCCATCTAAAGCCAGGTGAGAGCGAAATTTCTGCATCGCGCTCTTCAAGTAGACCTTCACAAATTAGATCATCCCATGTGCCGTTGAAATTACCACGTCTATATAAAAGACCCTCTGTCTTGCCGATTACTCTGCTTGTTTCTGCTTCATATGGCGCGCGTACTTCTGCAATTTTTGCCGCCATTTCTTTGTCTGGCTCAACTACATCTGAAAAGACTGGAATGAGGTAAGAATTAAAATCAACTACTTTGCCGCCTTGAACATCTAAATCTACGCGGCCCAAATATTTGCCGTGCGAACCAGAGGACAGCACAAGTGTTGAGCCAATTTCAACGGCTTGTGGCACTGCGTCATGCGTGTGGCCTGTTAAAATAACATCTATGCCACTCACAACTTTTGGCAATTTTTGGTCTACATCAAATCCATTATGCGATAGTAAAACAACAACTTGCGCCCCTTGCGCGCGCGCTGCATCTACATTGGCTTGCAATACTTCTGGTCTAATTCCAAAAGACCAATTTGGGAACATCCACCTTGGATTTGCGATTGGTGTATAAGGCATGGCTTGGCCAATAACAGCGACTTTTGTTCCGCCTTTTTCATAAAATGCAGTCGATTCAAAAACCGGCTCTTCCCATTCATTGTCTACAATATTAGACGCTAAGAATGGATAGCCCATGTCTTCGATAATTTCTTCAACGCGGTCTTGTCCAAAGGTGAATTCCCAGTGGCCAACCATTGCATCAGGCTTTAAGACTTTCATGCAATCGACCATGTCTTGGCCATTGGTTTTTAAAGATGTGTATGAACCCTGCCATGTATCGCCGCCATCTAGTAGCAAGACGCTATCATCGCCGCGATCGCCACGAATGGCTTTGATCAGCGTTGCTGTTCTATCTAGCCCGCCTAGTTTGCCATATGCATTTGCAAGATCGACATAGTCTACCATTGTATGTGCGTAGGCTAATGGTGATCCTTTTTCGATGTTAAAATGCTTTAGAAATGTCTCGCCCACCAAATGCGGGGGAATACCTTCAAATGCACCCACACCAATATTTGTGTCTGGTGGTCTAAAATATACAGGCTTTAATTGAGCGTGAATGTCTGTGAGGTGCAAAAGCGTGATCTTGCCTTTTGAATCAAACTTGAGAAGATCATCTTGTGTTATTTTTTGCTGAGCAAGCGCTCTTGTAAAGTTACCAGCAAAGCCTGCTGATAAACCGGTAGCGAGCGAAGCGACTGCTCCAAATTGCAAAAATTCACGACGCGATAGCATTTCAACCTCTATAGTAGTTTAGATAGTAATTTAGTTTTGGCATAATTTTGGTAAAGAGAGGACATGACCGGCGAAATTAATCGCCGGCTTGTCATTTTAAAATTGTTAAAACTATTTCTAGTTACGTACAGATGGTGTTTCTACTGAAAGACCATTGCCACGTGTGGCTAGATACGTTTCAAGTGCTACGAACTCATCTGAGCCGCGCTTATATGGTGTTGCACGAATGTTTTCCATGCAGCCTTTAAAGCGGCGGTGGATTGAACCCATGCCTGCCCATTTAAGTCTGTAAACTGGGAAACCATTGATTTGACCCTGACTTAGATGGTCAGCTCTAATCATGTTGCCATAGTTGTTTTCGTGGCAATTTGCGCAAGACATATCAAGCTGACCTACACGTGTGTAGTAAAGCTCTTTGCCTTTTTCCCAAACAGATTGCATTGGGCCATCTGATTTTACAGCCACTGGCATGCCACGTGATTGCAAACCGATTAAAGCTGTCATGTTCACCATTTGTGATGCTTCCCATTTCCATGGTTTTGCACCCATACGCTCTGTGCGGCAATCATTGATGATGTGCTCAAGCGTTTCTGGTTTACCTTTAGCTTCATCCCAGCGCGGCAGTTGAGCGCGAACGCCTTTAAACTCTGCAACATCTGCATGGCAGTCAGAGCAAGATTTGCCCGCTGTGCCTTCTGCGATTGTAAACTGCTCTTCAGCTTGCTCTACAGCAATGAAAGCTGGGTTTTCGAAGTCATCTGTTTGGAGCGCTTGTGTCTCATCAGATCTAAAACGCCAACCTGAGTACAGCATTTCCAGCTCTGAATCTTCAGGCGCTGGTGCTTGTGTTGCTATTGCAACGCCATCGATAATGAGGTTGTCATTATCTGCCTCTGAAAAAGCCAAATTTGTAGATACAGATAACAACATTGCAGAACCTAAAACAGTTCCTACTGCTGCGCTTAGCGCCATACCAATCTTTTTATCACTCATTCGTACGTCCTCCCATGAACGGTATCAGATTTAAATAGCTGTCTTACGAAACAGCTATTTTTTTCTCCGATGTATATTCACTGCCATCATCATCTGTCCAAGTGAACAAGAAAGCGCCGCTTTCATTTACCTTGGTGTTAAATTCGATATATGGATTAGCAGATACTGCAGGGTCGATAGCCGCAGAAAAAACCTCTTGCCCATTAAATGTCGCAACAAATTTATTGATGATTTTGCGAGGAATAACTTTTCCCTCTTTGTCCTTGCGCTGGCCTGATTCCATTTTGTGACTGATAAGAGTCTTAATAGTAATCACATCGCCTGCATTTGCTTTTTTTGGAACTTTAACGCGTGGTTTAGATGCCATGATGAATTCTCCTTAAATTAGCCGCCGCAGCCGCCAATGGTAACTTTTACTTGGTTTTTAGCCATAACGAATTTGCCTGTGCTCATTTTAGCAACAGCAACCACGTCTTGGGTTCCAGCCAATCTAATTCTTGTTTTAGCTTCAGCTACACCGCTTGCAGGTGTAAAGTTGAAAGTAACAACCTCTGGATTTGGGTTGCCAGCAGCATAAATTGCTACAGATTCAACATAATCATCAGCGCTCATTGGGCTATCTACTGAAACACCAATTGGTACAGTGTTGCCGTTTTCAGCAATTTCTGGTGTTGTTAAATTAACGCCACCGCTCATCATTTCTGCGCCGCCAGTAAAGGCTTTAATAGCCGCATCTGTTTTTTCAGCACTAGCATTCGCCAGCTGAACTTTCATACCCGTAAGCGCGAATGCAAAAACACCTGCACCCAAGCCAAGAGCTGATCTTCTTGTAATATTCATCTGATCTTCCTACTCTTCTTTTAATGTTTTTAGGTAAGCTAAAACATCTTCAACCTGCTGCGCAGATAAAATTGTTTTGCCTGCAAATTTTTCCATTGTTCTAGCGCCATTCACTGAGCGGTAGAATGAAGGCATGATGGTTTCTTCACCCAATACAGTTTTTGAATTCACCAAAATAGCGCGAAGCTCTGGCTCTTCCCAGCGGTCTGCAACACCATCAAGTGGTGGGCCAACTTCGCCGTGAAAAGATTGCTCGCTTGTTTCTGCATTTATGTGGCACGCAAGGCAGTTACCAAGTTTTCTGTTTACGAAAACTTTTCTACCATTAGCTGCATCACCGCTTGCACCTGTCAAAGACATTGCAACTTCACCATCTGCGATCTTAACCGCATCTGGTGCAACTGTCTCAGCATTTGCCAACGAAGTGCTGGCCAAAGAAACGCTAGACAATAACAGGATAGCAGCGCCTGCTTTTGAAAAAAATCTCATTATATCCTCCAAATGATAGGTTGAATCAGTAAAACAACCTCTCCCAAAATAAAGCTAACTGGAAAAAAAAGAATATACAATCTATTTATTCAATTTTTTGAATGTATTTTTTCCAGTTGTGAATTACTAGTTAGCGCTAGACTTCAACTTACCTTCTGCACGAAGTTCGTTAATGATACGTGCATGGTATTGTTGAAAGTGTTCTTCGCCTTCATAGCCTTTTGCTTTTACCCATTTGAACATATTTAAAAATGTCCATTTACCAAAAGCGCCTGGCATAATTGCCGATGCTATTTCTGGTACTGGCTTTTCTTCAGTTAGGGTTTCAGGCATGAACACCATAGTGGGCGTGAACAAAAAGCCCCATTTTCGAGCGGCGGTTTTTTCAGTTAAAACATCGCCATCGCTGTCGGTCACTTCTTCATCGCCAAACATGTTCATTTGCACGACATAAAAATTTTCCTTTATGTAATCAGCAACCTCTGGATCGGTTAAAAGTTCTTCGTGCATTTTTGTGCAATAAATGCAGCCGCGTTGCTCGAAAATATAGACAAGTCTTTTGCCCTCATCTGCCGCGCTTTCAATGTCTTCGCTCACATCTTTAAATGTAAGGCTAAACCATGGCTGCTTGTGCAAACCATCTTCGCCAACCTCTACTGCAAAGGTAGAGACTGCACTAAAAAGAACAAATATAAGTGAAATTAAGAGTTTCATGATTTCCTATCCTATCTTATCCAATTGTTGCAAAAATTGGGAATGTTTCAATAAGCCATTGCGCTATGTAAGACATTGTTCCTGTCATAAACAAAATGCCGGTTAACACCAAAAATGCGCCCATGATTTTTTCAATCAAAGCCATATGCGCCTTAAACTTATTGGCATATTTTAAGAACCTGCCAGCAAAAAAGCCTGCCGCTATAAATGGCAAGCCAATGCCCAATGAATAGGCCGCGAGCAGCGTGGCGCCTCTTAGCGCTGTTTCTTCGCTTCCTGCAACAAAAAGAATGGCTGCCAATACTGGTCCAACGCAAGGTGTCCAGCCAAAGGCAAAGGCCAAGCCCATAATATAATTGCCAAACATGCCTGCTGGCTTTTTTTGTACATCTACACGTGCTTCGCGGTATAAAATGGAGAGCTTAAATATGCCTAAAAAATGAAGACCCATTATGAATATTAGAGCGCCAGCAATAATGGACAATATGTTGAAATATTGCGCAACAGACTGCCCTACAAAACTGGCAGTTGCACCCAGCGCTACAAAAACTGTCGTAAAGCCAAGTACAAAGAAGATTGAAGAGAAAAACAATCTGCGTGAACTTTGTTTATCTAAATTATCATTTGAGATTTCATTGACACTCAAACCTGCAAGATATGCCAGATAAGGCGGCACGATAGGCAACACGCAAGGCGAAATAAATGAAAGCAAGCCCGCAAGAACTGCACTACCTATTCCAATGTCTAACACTATATTGCTCCTGCTTATTTTAGTAGAACTTGCGTAAAAGAGATAAAGTCACCCTATATAAAACATACAAAAAATGCTATATGTTTTTAGGCAATACACATTTAAGGAGTTATAGCTTTGAAATCGTTGCGAAATTTGGCTTTAAAGAGCGCTTTCTTGTGTTCTATTGTTCTGCTTAGCCTCAATATAAGCGCAAATACTTTGCGTGCGGCAGAACTTGTAATGCTAGAGCAAGATGGCTGTTTTTATTGTGAGCGCTGGCACGAAGAAATTGGTATTGCTTATCCTAAAACAGATGAGGGCAAATTTGCGCCTTTGCGTGTTGTGAATATACACGATGAAATGCCAAAAGATCTTGAAAACTTGAGAATGGAACCCTTTACGCCAACCTTTGTATTGATGAATGAAGGTGTTGAAATAGGACGCTTGCGAGGTTATACAGGGGACGAATTTTTCTGGTTTCTTCTCAATGACTTGATAAAGAAAATAAAAACCGAAACAGACGACACCTAATTGCTTGTTGTTTGGTTTTAGCCAGAATAAATAATTAGGATTATTTATATGGCTTTACCTAAGCTAAGCGCTGATGCAACCCCAGAAGAAATGGCTGAATTGCTGGGGCAAGCGCGAAAAGCAAGTGAAATTTTAAAAGCCCTTTCTCACGAAACAAGATTGCTCATTTTGTGCCTTTTATCTGAAGGCGAAAAATCTGTTTCTGATTTGGAAGAAGTTATGTCTATGCCGCAAGCTGCTGTTTCGCAGCAATTGGCGCGCCTTCGTTTTGATGGGCTTGTGACAACGCGCCGTGAAGGACGCATGATGTATTACAGCATTGCTGGAGAAGAAGTTTCTAGCATTGTTGAAGAATTATATGAATTGTTCTGCGAGCCAGTTCGTTCAAAAAAGAAATAACGCTGGGAGGCGTAACTTAGTATGGAATTTAGTGCCTATTTTTTACCATTGGTTGGCTTAGCGGCTGGTACGCTATTGGGTTTTGTTGCTCGTAAAAACTTCTTTTGCACACTCAACGCATTAGAAACGCACTGGTACGGCTTCAACTCTTCTGGCCTTCGTGTTTGGGTTTTTTCGGCTGTTTTAGCCGCGTTCTTCACTCAGATACTTGTATTTACGGGTATGGCTGATGTTTCAGAATCTATATATCTAACGCCTAATTTTGCTTGGCTTGGTGCTATTTTTGGCGGACTTGTGTTTGGTTATGGTATGGCGCTTATTGGCACTTGTAGTTTTGGTGCTTTGGTTCGCCTTGATGGCGGCAGCTTAAAAAGCTTAATCGCTGTTATCTTTTTAGGGCTTAGTGCTTTATCTACCCAGCGCGGCCTATTGGCACTTCCACGCACAGACTTTTTTGATAAATTCCAATTAGACTTTGCCTTTGCAACCAACCAGTCAATGCCAAACATTGTGAGCACGCTTGCTGGCATGGATCTAAATCTTATTGTGACAATCGTTCTTATCGCTTTGCCTGCAATTTGGGTCTTAAAGGACAAAAAGTTTATTACCTCACCTAAAAACCTTTTCACATCTTTTGTGATTGGCGCCATTGTTGCCTTTGGTTGGTTTATTACGAGCTTGGTTGCAGAAAATTCGTTTGATCCTGTGCAGGTGAGCTCTACCAGTTTTGTAGCGCCTATTGGCAATGTTATCTTTCAGTTTGCGCTTGTGACTGGCTCATTTCCTGACTACGGCGTTGGCCTTACGATTGGTGTTGTGTTCGGCGCTATTCTAGCCGCTCGTCTTTCAGACAATGTGCGCTGGGAAGCATGTGGCGATGCACGCGAGTTAAAGCGTCATATTCTTGGTGCATCACTAATGGGCTTTGGCGGCATATTGGCACTTGGCTGCACTGTTGGCCAAGCCATAAGCGCAGCTTCGCTTCTTACCATTTCGGCTCCAATTACAATTTTGTCTATTGTATTTGGCGCTAAAATTGGTTTGGCGTGGCTGTTAGAAGGCTCTATTAAATCGGCGTTTAGCTTTAAATAGCTAACGCCAATACCTTAGATGAGCCCAGTCTTTAGCTGCGCCGTGTGCGCCTTTATTCTTGCGAGATAAATTTATACGTGTCTTTAAACTTTTCAACACGTCCCAGACCGCCATTTGGCAGGTGAAAGCCTGCCAGTTGCATTTTGTCTGTGGTTAGTCTGTCTAGCAATTTTAGGCGCGTTTCAATTCCCATTTGTGGGTCTTGATCTGAGCCAGAAGGCCATGAAGGCTCTTCAAAAGACACAATATGATTTGTGAGTGCGTCGCCCAAAATCATGATGCTTGTATCATCGCTTTTGCCATGTACAACAAATGAGGTATGCCCTGGTGTATGACCAGAAGTATTGCCCGCCTCTATGCCTGGCAAAACCTCATCTCCAAAATTAAAGAGCTGAACTTGATCTTCCATCGCGTTTAAGCGGTTTTGTGCCCCAACAGCAAAGACCTCTCTGCCCTCACCCATTTTTGAAGCTGTAGTTTCATCTCGCCAAAAATCCCATTCAGTTTTTGGGAAATACAAATTGGCTTCGGGGAAAGTGATTTCATCAAAATCGTCTAGAATGCCCCACAAATGATCTGGATGACCATGGGTGAAAATGACATCGGTAATGTCTGACACATCGACTTCAATTTCTTCGAGCGATGCAATGAGTTGCCCTGCGCTTGGCATAAAGTTTGTGCCTGAGCCTGCATCGAACAAAATTTTCTTATCGCCACTTTCAAGATAAGTTAAGTTGCAAGCAGGTTTTAGAGATTCTGTGCTCATTCCATTGGCACTTAAAATCGCTTCTACCTTTGATTTTTCAATATCAGGAAATAAAAACTGAACTGGCAACGAGAGATTGCCATCGCTGACTGTTTTCACCGAAATGTTGTTTGTCAGCGAAATGGTTTTTGCATTTAAAGTAGGTATAGGAAGCATGGAAGCGGCAAGGCCAGCAAAACCCACTTTACAAAGTTGACGGCGGGTTAAATTGTTTGGCTCGCTGTTTTTCATCTGAACTTCCTATTATGAGTTTCTGGCTTGTGAGTTTCTGGGTTTAGATCAACATATATGATTTTTAATATATATACTGACCAATCCTACCCCTCAATGCAAGTCAATTTTTATCTCGTTAAATGCAAAAAGCGCCAAATGAGCTCAGCCGCTCTTGTGTTTTAATTTGCTCTTCTTCCTTAGTGGGCTTGTTAATATCCCCTCATATAATTCGTATGATTTAACGCCATGCCCATTTGACAGCCCATTAAAATTCACACAATCTAAAGACAAGATCAATTACACTCAATAAGAGTGTAATGTTGTTTTGAGAGTGGGATAAAATGTTTTTAAAAAATGCTTGGTATGTTGCAGCTTGGGGCCATGAGGTGACGCAGGCTCTATCTCAAATCATTGTTTTAAATGAAAAAATTTGTATTTATCGTACCAGCAAAAACGAAATTGTTGCCCTAGAAGATGCCTGCCCGCACCGTAAATTGCCATTATCTAAAGGGCGTATAAAAGACGATAATTTAGAATGCGGATATCATGGCCTTACCTTTGATTGTGCTGGTCAGTGTGTATGGGCGCCAGGCGCTGGGCGTATTCCTTCAAATGCTCAAGTGCGTTCTTATCCAGTGCATGAAAAGTATGGATTGATTTGGATATGGATGGGCAATGCGGCCATTGCCGATATTGATGAAATTTTTGATATTCCAAATTTTGACAATCCAGCATGGGGCAAAAATAGCGGCAAAGCGATGGAGCTTGATTGCAACTATTTATATATGTGCGACAACCTACTAGACCCAACCCATGTGGCTTGGGTGCATGAGGGCTCTTTTGGGCAAGCGGCCACCAAAGAAACACCGCTTCGCGTTAGCAAACGAGACGATGGTATTATTGTGCATCGCTGGATGGAGAATGTAGAGCCTGCACCCTTTTATAAAAAAGTAATTGCGTTTGAAGGCAATTGCGATCGATTACAGCATTATGAGGTGCGCTATCCAAGCCATGCCATCATTAAGGCGGTGTTCACGCCTGCTGGCACTGGCGGCGAAAAAAGCACAGAGAATGAAACACTGCATGAAGATGTATTTATCATGGACAGCTATAATTTCATGACGCCCATAACAGAAAAGAAAACACGCTATTATTGGTTCCAGTTACGCAATATTAGACCCAATGATGAAGCGCTTTCTAAGCTTATGAGCGATGATGTGAAAAAGGCATTTGATGAGGATGTAGCGGTTTTAAATGCAGTGCAAATTGGCATGGACAATAAAACGTCGCCGCATATCGACTTGTCTATTGATAGTGGGCAATTACGCTTTAGGCGCAAATTGCAGGCCATGATTCAAGAAGAAGCCATGGTTGATGCACATATGCAAAAATAGGAAAGACTATTTCTGCCCAGCATAACCCACTCAAAAAGTCTGATTATGCCGGGAAGGAATTTGTATCGCGTTTTACTTAAATGCGAGCGCCTGTTTCTTTATCAAAGAAGTGCGCAAGCTTGGCATTGATGCCAAAGTTAAGTAGCTCGCCTTTTTTGCCTTTAGGTGGCTTGTCTGTTTTTGCGATAAAATCAACGCCAGATTTGGTTTCTAAGTGCACCAAGCAATATTCGCCTAGGTTCTCAACCAATTCTAGCTTGCCTTGTACCACTGCTTTTGCAGCGGTTGTAAGCGTTAGATGTTCTGGGCGAAGACCAACTTCTTCTTTGGTAGAAACTTTGCGGCCCAGCAATTTAGCCGCACCTTTTGCAATATCTGCTGAACTGAAAAAGTTCATTTTTGGGCTACCAATAAATTGCGCAACAAATGCATTTTGTGGGCGCTCATAAAGATCGATTGGCGTGCCAACCTGCTCAACCAAACCATCGCGTAGCACAACAATTTTGTCAGCCAATGTCATGGCTTCCACTTGGTCGTGTGTTACATAAATCATCGTTGTTTGAAGACGCTCATGCAAACGCGCAATTTCTAGTCTTGTTGCCACACGCAAAGCGGCGTCTAGGTTTGAAAGCGGCTCATCAAACAAGAATACTTGCGGGTCGCGCACAATGGCACGGCCAATAGCAACACGCTGTCTTTGGCCACCAGATAAGTTTCTTGGTGAGCGATCAAGATAGTCGGTGATTTGCAAAATATCTGCAGCGTCTCTAACGCGCGTATCAATTTCAGCTGGATCAACTTTCTTTTGTCTCAAGCCAAAAGCCATGTTGTTGTAAACTGTCATGTGAGGGTAAAGTGCATAAGTTTGGAAAACCATAGCAACACCGCGATTGGCGGCAGCTACCTCGTTCACTTCATTATCACCAATAGCAACTGTGCCGCTTGTAATTTCTTCAAGGCCAGCAATCATGCGCAATAGTGTAGATTTACCACAACCAGACGGGCCAACGAAAACAACAAATTCGCCATCTTCAATATCAAGATCAACACCGTGAATAACTTGGGTGTTGCCATAACTCTTCTTTACATCACGTAATGTTAAACCGGCCATTTTTGCTCCATTTCAGAAATTTCTTGTCGCAGGGTTTCTGCAAATATTGGATAGCTCTTGGGCAAATTACCCCAAAGCTGAGGACTTGTAATAAACTCTTGTGTGCCAAGCATTGGCTTTAGCTCTTGCCAGCTAGGCTCAAGATAATCAAAATCAATTTTGCCTGCTGCAACATGCACGCAGAACTGATGCCAACTTGCGATACTTTTGATACCGTGTATCGGCAAAATATCTTGCTTGAAACAACCAACCAATGTTGGTCTGATAAAGATTGGGAACTTTGCCATGCCATCTGCGCAAATGCGTGCAACCGTGTCACCAATTGCTACATTACCAAAACGCTTTGCAATGCGTTTGACATAATCAGACTTTGAAAACGGCACTTCAATTGTTAGCGCTGGCAGCACTTCGTCCATTTCGAATTTATTGAAATGCTCTAGCAAATGCGGCACGCGCATAGCGCTATCAAATGTTTCGATGCCCTCTAAGGCGGCTAAATATGCAAGCGCAGTATGGCCACCATTTAAAACCCTAATTTTGGTTTCTTCATAGGGATCAACATTTGGGGTCACAATGACGTCTACTTTTTGTAGATCTGGCATAGAGTTTAAATCTGTCTTTTGTAAAACCCATTGCGTGAAGTCTTCAGCCAAAATTGGCGATTTAACTTCCATGCCCACCATACTGCTAAGCTCTTGACCCAGCTCTATTGGACTGCGCGGTGTAATGCGATCTACCATAGAACATGGGAAGGCAACATTTTCTTGCACCCATTCTAAAAGCTCTGTTTCGCCGCATGCTTGTAAATAAGCGGCTAGGTTTTTTTGCAGCATCTTGCCATTTTGGCGAATATTATCGCAACAAGCCACTGTAATAGGCGCATTGATTGTGTTCATGCGCTCTTTTAGTGCTGCACGAATATAGCCATAAACACTTTGCGATTCTTGAGGCTGAGCGTTTGCCGCAGTTTCTTGCGCTATTAAGCTATCTTCTAAATTAAGATTGCCTTTTGGATCTGTGTAATAGCCGCTTTCTGTAACTGTAATGGTAACAAGATTTACAGAGGATTGCGCAAGAAGTGCTTCTGCCTTTTGTCTGCCTAAGCTCCAGTCTTCAAAGTGCACATGTGAGCGCACACGTCTGATCTTTACCTCACCATCACCAGAAATAGATTTAAGGTAATAGCCATCGTTGTTTTCAATATCTTGGCAGGCAATTTTAAATTGCTCAGCCTCAGAGCCGCGCAAATTTACAGCAGCAATACCCCATGAAAGATCATTGGATTGCTCCATATAATCATCAATAAACACAGCTTGGTGCGCACGATGAAATGCACCAAAACCTAGGTGCACTACGCCCACAGCACAGGCATGACGCTCATAATTAGTCGCATCAATTTGTGTTTGAACTCTAACGTTCATTTAAGCAATCTCCACATTGTCAGCCAGATCCTTAAGAGCTGTCTCTCGATAAGAAGAAGGTGTCATGCCCTTCATCTTTAAAAAATGTCTATTGAAATTGGCGATGTTTTGAAAGCCAACTTTAAAGCAAATTTCTGCCACTTGATCATCTGTTGCATAAAGCAGACCACAGGCCTTGCCGATGCGAACGCGATTTACAAATTCAACAAATGAATGTCCGGTGACAGATATAAAATTTCGTGAAAATGTCGGCTGCGACATGCCCGCCATTTTAGCAGCGTCTGAGACTGTTAGGCTTGAGCGATAATTTTCTACGATATGGTCTACAACGGTACCGATGCGCGCTTTTTTGCTGCTGCCTTCTGCTTGTACCAATTGTGTTATTGAGAGTGATTTTTTTTCTGCGTGCTCGTTTAGGCGAACCAGAAAACGAATAAAGGCCAATATTCTTTCTGGGCCTTTATTGTCACGAATAGATTCAAAATGCCCACGCGCAAATGTTGGGTTAAAGCCTTCAAACAAAATACCAGTTTGGGCAAGTGCAAGCATACGGCGCACTTCTGCAAATTCTGGGAAGGCTTCTGTTAAACGATCAAAGCTTTCTTGGCTGAACTGAACCAGCATATCGCGCAGTGGCACGTGCTCTGTGATATCTTCATCGGTGATCCAATTGTGTGGCAAATTGGGGCCAGTTAAATAAAGATCACCTGGTTTAAATTCACCAATATAATCACCTACAAAGGCCTTGCCTCTGGTTTCAACAATTAAATGCAGCTCATATTCTTCATGCGCGTGCCAACGGCACAGCTCATCTGGATGGCCATGCTCAAGATATCTAATAGATCTTGTATTACGATCAACGACTTCAATTTTGGGCTGCATTACGGTCATCTCTACCTCAGAACATTGCCACCATCGACGGTGATGGTTTTGGCGCTCAAATAAGCGGATTGATCGGATGCAAGAAAAGCAGTGGCTCTAGTAACATTTATTGGTGCGCTAATATATTCAAGGCGCACAGCCTTGCTTACTTTTCGCGTTTTTTGTTCTGCAAGCGCTAAAAAATGCTCACAAAGACTTTCACCCACCCCGCCATTTGCACCAGTAAGGGCGCAATGTTTGTTCGCTAGCTCTTTTGCAAGGTCTATAGAAGCAGGGTTAAGGCGCATCTTATTTAACAGCTCCAAATGTTAGGCCCTGCACCAATTGCTTTTGTGCAAGCCAGCCAAATACAACAATTGGCGCACATGCAAGCGTTGATACCGCAGAAACCTTAGCCCAGAACAAACCTTCTGGTGCTTGGAAAGATGCCACAAATGCTGTGAGTGTGCTTGCTTCTGTTGTTGTTAAAACAATTGACCAGAAAGCCTCATTCCAGCAAAGGATGATGGATAGAAGTGCAGTTGAAGCAATGCCGCCCCATGCGAGTGGCATAACGATTTGTCTGATTTCATTGAATGTTGAAGTACCATCCATGCGAGATGCTTCCAAAATTTCTTTTGGAATTTCGCGGAAGTAATTGAACAAAATCAGCATAACGATAGGCAAATTGACCAGCGCATAAATGATAATCAAGAGTAATGGCGTATCGAATAAACCAGTTTTTTGCGCAATGAAATAAATTGGCATTAAAACGCCAACCGCTGGCAACATTTTGGTAGAGAGCATCCACATCAAAATGTCTTTTGTCCAACGCCCTGTATTAAACGCCATGGCATAAGCCGATGGAATTGCGATCAACAATGCTAAGATTGTGCCACCAAAAGAAGTGATGATGGAGTTAATCGCAAATTGCGAATAATTTGTACGCGCATTGATCTCTGTGTAGTTTTCAAGCGTTGGCTCAAATAAGAACAATGGCGGAATGGCAATTGCCTGATTTTCGGTTTTAAAGCCGGTAAGCACCATCCAAAAAATTGGAAAGAAAATTAAGATCGCAGCAATCCATGCAAATGTAACAGCAATGCGGTCTTTTAATTTTTCACGTTGTTTATCTGTCATTGTCTTACACCGTTAGTGTTTTGCCAATCGCGCGGATCAAGAAGATCGCCACGATATTAGCAAGGATGATTGCGAAAACACCACCAGCCGAAGCCACACCCACATCAAACGCTTGTTGAGATTGGATATAGATTAGGTAGGTTAAGTTTGTTGATTGCACACCTGGCCCACCAGAAGTGGTTACGAAAATTTCTGCAAAGATTGCCAAATGGAAAATCATTTGGATCAAAATCACGATAGAAATTGGGCGTGCCATATGTGGTAGTGTTAGGTGTCTAAACTGCGACCAGAAACCAGCGCCATCTAATGTGGCTGCTTCTTTTTGTTCTTGGTCTTGAGACTGCAATGATGTCATGAAAATGAGAATTGCAAAGGGTGTCCACTGCCAGCTAACCATTATGATAATGGAAAGAAGCGGGAAATCTTGGAGCCATTCAACAGGCGTAAAGTTAAGCGCATTTGCAAGCGCTGCAAACAGACCATTATTTGGATCCATAAGCATGTTTTTCCATACCAAAGCAGAAACTGTTGGCATAATGAAGAATGGAGAAATAAGCATTACTCTTGCAATACCGCGTCCTTTAAATGGGCGATCAATCAATAATGAGATCGCAAGACCAAGAACAACGGTAATCACAAGTACAGAGCCCACCAAGACCAGCGTATTAATGAGCGCTGGTATGAAAGATGGATCTGTCCAGAAAAATTCGTAATTATCAAACCCTACAAAGCCTGTGCGCTCTGGGTATAGAAGATTATATCTGATGGTAGAGAAGTAAATGGTCATGCTCAGTGGCACAATCATCCAAATTAAAAGAAGGATAATTGAAGGTGCTTGAAGCCATCTGACGAGTGTCGGATTCATGACGATATTCCCTATTTATGAAGTCGGCTTATAAGTTGGCTAAAAAGCTGAGCAAGGCGACGCGTGGTCGTTGCTTTCAAACTTAAGCGCTTAAAATACTTAAGGCGGTCAAAAGACCGCCTTAAGATTAATTGTACTTACTACTATTTGTAGTAACCACCTTTTTTCATTTCACGATCTGCAGCAGCTTGTGCATTTGCAAGACCTTCTTCAACTGAAATGTCTCCAGCTAGAACAGCAGTCATTTGCTGGCCAACCGCTGTACCAATTGCTTGGAACTCAGGAATAGCAGCGAACTGAACACCAGTGTATGGTGATGGGTTCTGTGTAGAGTTTGAAGGATCAGCAGACAAGATAGCTTTCAATTCAGCGCCCGCAAAACCAGCAGCTGCTAGGAATTTAGGGTTCTTGTATGTTGATGTACGTGTACCTGTTGGAACTTTGCCCCAACCGTTAGTTTCAGCAACTAGCTCGATGTAAGACTTAGATGTAGCCCATTCCATGAACTTCATTGCGTCTGCTTTTTGCTTTGTACCAGCAGGAACTGCTAGTGACCAAGCCCAAAGCCAGTTTGAACCGCGGCTTGTAACAGCCTGTGGTGCTTGTGCGTATGCCATGTTTTCATTTGTAAGGAATGAAGCAGCGATAGTCGCATCAATCCACATGCCACATTTGCCTTCGTTCATAAGCGCTAGGATCTCATTGAATGAGTTAGCTGATGAACCTGGAGGACCGTAGTTGTCCAATAGGCTTTTGTAGAATGTTACAGCGTGGTTCCAAGCTGCTGAGTCTAGAGCTGGTGTCCAGTCTTCGTTGAACCATTGTGCGCCAAATGAGTTAGCCATAGTTGTTAGGAACGCCATGTTGTCGCCCCAGCCTGGCTTACCGCGTAGGCAGATGCCGTATTGGCCAGCTGCTTTGTCTGTCATTGCAGCTGCAGCGTCTTGTACGTGGCCCCATGATGGATTGTCAGGCATTGTCATGCCAGCAGCATCAAGAAGGTCTTTACGGTACATGATCATTGATGATTCACCGTAGAAAGGAGCAGCATATAGCTTACCTTCGTGGCTCAAACCACCGCGCATAGCAGGTAGAATGTCGTCTACGTCATATTCAGCACCAAACTCAAGTGCTTCCAACCAACCGCGTGAACCCCAGATTGGAGCTTCGTACATGCCGATTGTCATGATGTCGAACTGACCACCTTTTGTAGTGATGTCAGTTGTTACGCGTGAGCGAAGTGTGCCTTCGTCAAGAGTAACCCATTTAACAGTAATACCTGGGTTCGCAGCTTCGAACTTAGGTGTTAGTTTTTGCATTTCAATCATGTGACCGTTGTTCACAGTCGCGATTGTTAGCTCACCAGCATTTGCAGCAGTTGCACCAGCAACGCCAACAGCTAGACAAAGCGCAGTATTACGCAAGCTTTTCATGTGTGTTTTAAGAAATTTCATATTTTCCTCCTAGGTAAACAGATTAATCCTCTAATCCGTAGAAATATGTTTGCATAAGATTTCCCCAGTATCTTATACTTTTTTCACTTTTGATTGTACAATTAATATCATTCTTACAATAACCTCTGCTTTTCGCCCTAATTTTACACTAGAGTTTAAAAAGCTAATTTTGCTTTCGATTTTACGCTGAAACGCTGATTTTTGGGCGTTCAGATTTTTGAAATCGGTTTTGACAATTTTAGAAAATAAAATTTCTTTATATAAAACAATTAGTTACGAAAAATACAGTTCTTTTGAATACGTGATAAGCATTTCAAAACATATTAGTGACAATCAATATTATTAAAATTTCAAAGAATCTATTGCCGCGCAAATGAAGCTGCAAAATTGTTTTTTGAGCTTTCTAAACCTTTGGTATGATACCAAAAGGTGCTTTTTTAAAAAAATCGTATATTTTTTTGATCAAAACATACATATCGCTGTAAAAAGACGACAAAAATAGCAATAAAATCATACTTTTAGAGCCAATTTGACTATTTTTTTGAGAGGCATATATTTTTATCAACAGACCTCGTTTTGTAAAAAGCCATTTTACTCTCAAAATGTGAAGGCACTGGGTAAAGAGCGAATCAAGCACTGCAATTAATTAAGATAATTAAACCAGGAGATGAAATCCATGTTTATAAAATGTAGCAAGCACATACGTATTTTTGCATTTTCTGCATTCATTATTGGCATATCTGGTGTTGGTTTTTCGCTCTCCTTCCTTCAGGCCAACGCACATGAAGATAGTATTGAGCATAATAAGAACCATGCAAGTGAACCGCCAATTGGCGACGCAGTAAAAGACCTACCGCTTTTTGATGCACATATTCATTACAAAAAGCCTGCATGGAAAGATTATCCGATTGAGAGCATTATTAATCTAATGGATAGAAATGGCGTTGCGATGGGGCTTGTGTCTTCAACGCCAGATGAGGGCACGATTCTGCTCTATGAGCATGCTCCAAATCGCATTGTGCCAGAACTTCGCCCTTATCATGGCATTGCTGGGTCTTCTAATTGGACAGATGAAGATGGCGCAAAGGACATGAGCGCATATCTAAAGAATCGTCTTGAAAAATACCCGCATGAAGGTATTGGGGAATTTCATATTCGTAGCTTTGCCATGTGGAATAAAGAGCTGTTTAAAGATGTGATAGAGATGGCGTTAGAGGGTGATCTTTATTTACATGTGCATTCAGATGCTGAGCCTATTCGTTGGTTATATGGCGTAAATAAAAACCTCAAAATTATTTGGGCGCATGCTGGACTTGGTGAACCTGCGAGTGAAGTTTATAAATTGATGGCAGAGTACCCGACCTTGCTGGCCGACACTTCGCTGCGCGAATATGCTATTTTGGGCAATGGAGATGATCTGGATCCTGAGTGGAAGAAAGTCGTTTTTGACTTTCAAGACCGTTTGATGATTGGCAGCGACACATGGGTAAATAGCCAATGGGCTAATTATGACAATATCATGGATTCAAATCGCTTATGGCTTTCGAAGTTGCCAAGAAGCGTTGCAGAAAAAATAGCCTATAAAAATGCTGAGCGCTATTTTGATCGTGATATTACAAATGAGTTGATTGGCACGAAGTAGAAAGGCAATGCCTTATTCAAAGCATCTATTTCTTTTAGCCAAGCTTAAAAACCAACAACGCCTTTTCGAATAATAAAGTTGCCGTAGGGTCTTGGCTCATTTGTTCTGATGATCGCATAGGCTTTTTTTGTGTTTTCATAAAAGCTGTGTCTTTCAATCAGCTTTATGTCTGTATCAAGCGCCTGCAAAATTGGCTTTGCTTCTGCAATTATTGGCGCAATCTCGTTTGGTGCGCCAACAACCTGCATGCCTTCAACAGGTGGAATGTGTGGATCAAATTTATCAATAGGAAAAATGCTTAAAACGGCTTCGAGCATTGTTATTGCGTCTAAGCCGCTTTCAATATGAGAGACAACATTGGTATGGCTGGCAACTGAAGCGGCAGGAAAATTGGCATCGCACAAAACAATTTTATCGCCATGCCCCATAGAGGCAAGCGTATAAAGTATATCTGCATTAAGCGCTGGATTAATTCCAATTAGCATGCCACTCGCCTCTTCGTTAAATTAAATTGCTGGCAAAACCTTTTGGGTTTGTGTGCCCAATTTATCAATGCCAAGTTTCATTACCTCGCCACCTTTTAAATAGACGGCTGGGTTTTGCCCCATGCCAACACCAGGCGGTGTGCCTGTTGAAATAATGTCGCCTGGTTGTAGGCTCATAAATTGCGAACAATAAGAAACCAAAAATGGCACTTTGTATACCATTGTAGATGTATTGCCGTTTTGATAGCGCTTGCCATCGACTTCGCACCACATGGCTAATTCATCTTCATTGCCAACTTCATCTGCGCTTACAAGCCAAGGACCCGTTGGGCCGAATGTATCGCAGCCTTTGCCTTTGTCCCATGTGCCAGAACGCTCAATCTGAAATTCGCGCTCAGACACATCATTGATAACGCAATAGCCCGCAATATAGTTGTGCGCATCGGCTTCATCTACATAGCTACATTCAGAGCCTATGACGACGCCCAGCTCAACTTCCCAATCGGTTTTAGTAGAGCCGCGCGGAATTTGAACATTGTCGTCTGGACCAATAATTGCAGAAGTGAACTTGTTAAAGATCACTGGCTCTGGTGGAATTTCTAAACCAGATTCTGCCGCGTGGTCTGCATAATTTAAACCAATGCAAATGAACTTACCAATATTGCCAACGCATGCGCCAAGGCGCAAATCTTCTTGTGGGCGACCTTCAACAATAGGCAGGCTTTGCACATCAAGTTCTGACAGTTTTTTGAGTGAGCTTGGGCTTAGTGCGTCGCCGCTAATGTCATTTATATGAGCTGATAGATCACGCACCTGATTGTTGGCGTCTAGTAGACCCGGCTTTTCTTGACCCGGCAATCCATATCGTAGCAATTTCATTTTATGTTCCTAAAATTCATCTCATTATTTTATGGCTCATGCTCTGCGCAAAGCCGTAATCAAAAGATATTAAATGGTGACACCACCATCGATTGAAAAATT